>NZ_JBFAKW010000053.1:0-62338 GCF_040655955.1 Streptomyces sp. NPDC050263
CACCCGGACAGAGTGCCGGACACGCGCCGCCCGGCACAGCACCCGGACGACGCGTCACATCACAACAGGGCAAACATTCCCTGCTACGGCACTAGGAACGCGTCGATCGCCGAGGCCCTGCCGCAACACATTGCTCCGCGCCACGCATCTCAGTCTGCGTGGCGCTAGCCGAGGCCAGCCCACTGGTACAGGTCCGCTCACAGCGATCCGTCGGCCTCGGCGTCCACCAGCCGCGCCAGCTCCTCCACGCTCAGCTCAATCCGCCGCCCATCAGCCATCCGGGACCGGCCGACCGACGCCGCCTCGACGTCGTCGACAGCCTCGTCGTGCACGCGGATCTCCTCACTGCCCAAACCAGTTCCTCCCCTTCTCTCCACTCGGCTCCGTGAACGGCCGCTCCCGCACCAGCTGAGGGAGCGGCCGTTTCATTCCGCGTTGAACGGACGTCAGCCGTCGCATCCGCGGTCAGTTCGCCCACGGCAGACAGACACCGCGGGCAACGACTGGAGACACCGCCCAAGACCATGTCAACGTACGGGAGCCCGGAAAAACCGCAGGTCAACGAAGGGTTCTCTGCTCGTGAAGCTCACCGCCACCGCTCCGTTCCAGCCCCTGGCCGAGCTTCCTCCGCACGCCCTCGGCGAGCGTGAGTGGCTTCTCGAATGCCACTGTGCCCGACACGTCACCGACCTCCTCAAGAGCCAGGGATGGGACGTCGTCCCCGATCTGGACTGCAACGTCCACTGCTCCAGCCCCGACCAGCGCGTGTACGTGGGCTTCCTCCCCGAAAGCCAGGAGGCAGCGCGCGGCGAGCTGTGGCACATCCACGTCACGGACAACGACGGCACCACGGCCTGGCGCCAGACCTTCGGTCCGGACACCCCGGCACGGGCCGTAGCCGGGTTCCTCGCCGCGCTGGTCGCCTACCCCACCCGTTACTGCAGCTGCGTCTGACACCCAACTTCAGCCGCCGCAGCACCTGCCCATCTTTGTCCTGGAGGCCGCCCCATGCTCCGCCACTCGATCACCGTGACCGCGTACCACGCCGACAACACCGTCTGTCCTTCGGAACACCTGCACACCAGAAGCGGTAAGCCGCTCACCGAGGGGTGCACGGGACGAGATCACTTCGTCGCGTCGTGCAGCTGCTCCTCCTGGACGAGCAGCCGCTCGTCCACAAAGAACTACTCCACCGCGCAAGGCGTGCGGCATCGCGCCGAACAGCAGCGAACGGAGTCCGCCGCACCGCCCAAGGGCCCCGCCGTGCTGCGTGAACTCCTTCGACTCGACGCAGACGACTAAAACCGCCCAACACGCCCCCGCTTAGCACCCCCATCGTCCAGGAGGCTGTCTTGCCCTACGAGTTCACCGTCGGCCAGCTGGTCCATCAGCTCCAGACCTTCGATCCCGACCTGCCCGCGTACTTCGCCATCAACCCGGACTGGCCGTACGCCCACCGCATCGGCCGCATCGTGGAGATCACCGGATCGAACGGAGCCGTCTACATCGCCGAGAACGGCCAGGAGGGCGTGCTATCGCCCGCCGTCCGCAACCAGCTGGACTGGTCTGACGTATGACCTGTCACCCCCGTACGCAGCACTCTGCGCCGCCGATCAACCCCTCGCACCAATTGATCCTCAGTGACCTGGTCCGTCATCCCATGCCTGGATCTGCACGGGCCGCCCTCCTCCGCAGCGTGCCTCCCCATCCCGCCCAGCCGATCCGCACACTGTGGATGTCCGACCTGACGTCCGACCGGCTCCGCCCCGGCTCCATCCTGCTGAGCTGGGAACCCAGCCTCAGAGACGGAATGGACGTGACCGCTCACCTCGGTCTGGCCTCGGCCAAGGTCCTCCTCGCCAACTGGCCGGGCCTTCAGGGCGACTGGACTCCAGTCGTGCACCCCACATTGTTCGAGGTCATCGGCCTGCACGCCGCGCTATCCGTGGCCACCGACGCGTTGCACCTCGCGAACCACCTGGCCGCCAGCTAAAGATCCATTGCTACAAACAACGAGGGCTGCCCCAAGAGTTGGGGCAGCCCTCGTGGCCTTGGGGGACAGGCCCCGTCCCACCAGCCCCAACAGCCTTGCTGGCCCGGGGCCTTACGCGCCACCCGTTCCTGGCTCACCCCGCCGTCACCCTCAACCGGTGGTGGCAAGCCTGGACGGACAAGGACCCACCCTCCGAGCTCCAGGCCCTGATCGACGCGGTCACCACCGGACACGGCATTGACGTCTACTGCCGGATTTAACGAACCACCGGTAGCCAGCGAGAACAGCGCATCATACGTGCCACCTAGCGCCAAGCAAACGGTATTTGGGGGCGACACCGCCCGGACAGGTGACCCATGTCGACCCGCGTTCGGCAGAACGCCTACCAATGAAGAACAAGCCTCGGCTGGTGGTTCCGACACCGGTCACGAGGCCTCAACCCTGCACCTTCAAACCAAGGAACAAGATCATGTCCAAGGCAGCAACAAGCGTCGGCACCAAACACCTCACTTCACTGGCCCCACAGCCCGACACGCTCAACGTCGACCCCGTGATGCAGGCCCGCGTCGACGAGGCCGTCGACCGCATCATGGCGGCCCTTTCCGATCCCACGGCCGCCTTCGAGGCGCTCACTGCCGAACGCGGCGTCCAGGTCGTGGAGTGGGACGCCTCCACCCTCGACTCCGAGCTGCGCGACGGGTTCCTCGCCCACTACCTGGAGCACAAGGACAGCCGCCGCATCCTCGTCGTCCCCACCGGCCAGGACCCCGTCATCCGCCTGCGCGCCGTCCGAGCCCTCCTCTCCCACCAGAGAGTGACGGCATGATAACCACGATCCCCCGCGACCTCACGCTGACCGTCCGTCGTGGCCCCGTCGTCTCCCCCGGCAAGGCCGCCGACCTCCGCGTCGAGGGCGACACGGCCACCGTCGTCTACGATCGACACCGGATCAACCCGGGCACAGCCGTGTGGCTCGCCCGCGTCCTGCTCCACAAGCACGGGTACGCCGTCCGTGAGACGGTCCTCGACGGGATGGGGCCAGACATCACCGCCCTGTTCCAGGAGGCCTCCCGGCTCCGTCTGAACGTCGAGCTGGGTTCGCGCGTCGCCACCCCCACGGTCCGCGTCAACAACTGCGGCCCGGCGTCGTACCTGGTCCCCGCTGGCTGGAGTCTGGCGGATGCCGTCGACCGGCTGCCCGCCGCCCATGAGGCTGCCCGGCCTGAGGTCGTCCGCAATCTGCGGAGTATCACCGAGGAGAAGCAGGCCCACGGCGGCGCCCTCGACCGCGCCCTGGACACGGCGGCCGAGATGATTCTGGAGACGGGAGATCCCGACCGCGTGTGGGACACGCTCGCCCGTCTCCTCGACCAGGTCGAGTCTGGGCGGACGGGGGTCCTGGCATGACGACCACGACCGCCGAACGGATTATCGCCCAGATCAAGGCCAACCAGGCCGCCACCAACAAGGCTGGAATCGGCGGGCCCGCCATGAATGCCTTCAACGCGGAAGTCCTCCGACAGGTCACCGACTCCCCAGACCCGGCAGGCACCGTCCGCAAGATCTACGAGCTCCTCACCTGCGAGCGGGGCAAGATGGCAGCCGGGGGTATGCGGCTCGTGGACGCCTGTGTGTCGGCAGCAGAAGGGACAACCCAGTCGCAACGGTTAGCCGGGTAGCCGGCTAACCGGGTCACGTTGCCGTGACTCGGCTACCCGACTGGGCGAAATAGGTGCCGGCGAGCGTGCCGTCGTAGCCCGCGGCCTGGGCCGCAGCCTCCAAGCTCGGGTAGTCCTGGCCTCCTACGTCGATCATCGCCTCGTAGTCCGCGCGGGTCAGCTCACGCTCGACCCACTGGTGTGCGCAACGGCAGCGGATGCTGATCTCGTTACGGTCGCAGATCACCATCCAGTCGCGCCGAGCGCCACACTGCGGGCACATCACGGGGATCCCGGTGATGACGATTTCCTCGGGGTGGGTGGTGGCACGCAGACCGATGCTGCCGTCGCCGAGCTGCGTCTCCTGCTGAAGCCGCAGCAGCGGATCGTCGTCGAAGGCCGTGTCCGGCAGGACGGTTCTCTGAGCGTGGAGACCCTCGTTAAGTGTCTGCATCGTCTTCTCCATTCAATCAGCCCTAATAGGCGCCGACCGTCGTTGTCCAGCTCTTTGCGCTGCTCAGCGCCTCGGACCTCGGGAACGAGGATCAGCACGGTGGGTCTCCACCAACGTCTCGGGCGCCAGCGGCAGAGTCGGGTGAGGGCGCGACTGCGCTGCCCGCGCGTTCGTACGGGCACGGGGTGAGTCCATGGTGGCGGGCAGTTTGGCGATGCGTCGCAGTCGCCAGACGAGTACGTCGGTCACGTTGTCCGCGGTGTCCAGTTCGCGCCATTCGATGGCCCGCTGGAGCAGGTCTTCCGGGTCGTGTCCTGCACGCTCGGCCTGGTCCAGGGTGGCGGCGAGGGCGTCCCATCCGGATTGACGGCGTACGGAGTCGGCCTGCTCAGGGAGGACGGATTCGAGAGTGCCGGCGTACCGCTCTCGTACGGGCTCGGGTAGGAGTCGGCCCTGCTCGCGCATCACACCCATGGGGGCAGAGGCGGCCGATCGGTAGGCGCTGCGCAGGTGTTGAGCGGCTTGTTGGGCGGCTGCTGCCTGTTGCGCGTGGCCGCGGGCGGAGTGCCAGTGCACGGCGGCGATGGTGACGAGGACCATCGTGGACAGGAGCATCGCGGTGGTGCCACCGTCTTCGCCTTTGCCGAGGGCGTTGCCGGCGCGGATGATGCCGCGGGCGGCGGAGCGGATGGCTCGGTTGTCGGCGCGCTCGGCGCGGACGTGGCAGCGGGTGGCGCGCTCGAAGGCGCGAGCGGCCTCGGCGAGTTCCTTGCGGGTTGAGGCCGGGGCAGTCTGGGCGAGTGCGTCGAGAAGTTCGCCGACGCCGGCGAGTTGGGCGGCGGAGTCCTCGTCGTCGTCCCCGTCGAGGATCGATACCGCCCGTTCGGCGACCGGGGCTGCCTGGCGCCGGGCGCGGGCCGGGCGAGGTACTCGTTCATCAGGATGGTCGGTGACGGGCTCGTCGTCATCGGGCCGTACGGCGTCGAGGCGCTGGCGGATCCTGCGGAGAGAGAGGTCCGGGGCGAGTTTCGAGCCGGAGAACCAGACGGGTTGGCCGTCGCGGTTGCGGTCGCCGGGGAGGGCGACCTTGTAGCCGAGGGTGTCGCCGGACGGGGCGATGCGCTGTTCGACCCGAAGGCCGGCTTCGGCGAGGCGGTGGAAGAACTCCTCCTCGCTGGCGGCTCCGGCCAGGGCGTGCCGGACGCTTTCCCGCAGCGTCTCGCGGGGTGTCTCGGTCCGGCCGGATCGCTCGGCCTTGGAGCGTTCGGCGCTGGTGGGGCGCTGGGCGGCGGTGCGGTCACCGCCGTTGAGGATCTGCAGGCCGAACTCCTCCTCGATCTCACGGCATTCGGCCTGGGCACGGATGCCGTCCTGGTGGCGGCGGGGGCGGCGGCCGTCTTCGCGGACGAGGGTGGCGACGAGGTGGATGTGGTCGTCGGCGTGGCGTACGGCGATCCACCGGCAGGCCTTGTCGTCGCCTTTTTCGGCGATGCCGGTGGCGTGGACGATGCGGCGGGCGACCTCGGCCCATTCGGCATCGCTGAGGTGACGGTCGCCGGGCGCCGTACGGACGGGGCAGTGCCACACGTGCCGGGCCGGACGGCGGTTCTTCGGGAGGGCGAGCACGGGCAGGTCGAGCCGGTCGGTGAGCTGCTTGAGCGTGGCGGACGGGTCACGTCCGGGGTCAGGGGCGAGCCCGGGCATCCAGGACGCGACGAGGTGCGGGTCGGTGTGCTCGTCCCGACGGCCTGGTCCGTAGAGGTAGTTGAGCAGTCCATACGTGCGGCTGCCGGTGGAGATGTCGGGGACCACTGTCAGCGTCGTGCCATCTCGGTCGCGGCGGCCTCGACCCGGTCTGCGGCCCGCAGGACACGGGCGACCGCGTCGTCCGCGTACTCCACCTGACCGCCGGAGTTGAGGATGCGGGCCACCTGGTTGAGGTTGTTGCCGGCGCGGGCGAGCTGTGTGCTGGCGGCCATGAGTTCTTCGACTCGGCCGCGCTGGTCCAACAGCCATGGCTGGGAACCTCCTTGGGCATGGGCGACCGCGACCGCGGCGTCGGCGAGGAACCCGGCGGTCTTCAGGCCGACGGCTTCCGCGGCGCGCTTCACCAGGTCGAGTTCGTCCTGGGTCAGGCGGACGCTGCGGACTTGGTCGCGGTGGACGCTCTGGCGCAGGCGAGGGCGTGTACGCGTCGGAGCGGGCGGGTTCGGTTCCTCTCCTGGCTGCGATCCGCCCTCGGTCGCAGCCTCCGAGCCCGGCGCCCCCTGGTGCCGGGTCTCCCCCACCCCTCCTGAGGCGGGGGTAAGCCCTTCCGAAACTCCTTCGCGGCCCTGGGCCGCGAAGGAGTTTCGGAAGGTACAGCTTGCTCGGCTGCGTGCCGGGCAGTGGTCTTGTTGCAGGTCAGAGGTGATGTCGACCCGCTCGGAGCGTGTCATCGGAGTGTCTGGGCCTTCGTGCGGCGCACGTCGTGGAGGACCTCGGCGACGAAGTCGAGGGCGAGGACCGGGTGGTGCAGGGTGCGGGGCGTGCTGGTCGGGGTCAGCTGCACGGTCCAGGTGCCGTCCGGGCCGGGTTCGGCGTGGTGAAGGTGTCCGTACTGGCGGAGCACGGTGATCCAGGCGTCGGCTTCGGCAGGGGTGGCCGGTGTGGTGCGCATTGTCTGTCTCCGGGGCGTGTGGAACGTGGTGGGGTGCGGGGCGGGCTGCCAGGTTGATGCCGTTGGCCGCCCGCCTGTCCGGGCTGTTCGGTCAGCCAGTCTTGGTGACCGAGTCCTGTCCGGTTTCGGCGCGGAGCTGGCGCATCAGGGCAGTCAGCCGGTCGTTGGCCAGGGTTTTGCCCTGTCCGCGGATGGCGTCCGCGACGACCTCTCGGGTGATCTTGCCTGCGGCGGTGACCGCCTGACGGGCGATCGGCAGGAGGGTGTCCGCCGACGGGGCGGTGTCCGGGCCGCCGTTGTCCGAGGTCTCTGAGGCGGTGTCCGGGCCGGTCTCCGGCTCGGTGACCGACGGGGCGGCCAGCCGCAGGCGGGTGACCGGGGAAGGTCTACTGACCGGCTGTCCGCCCAGGCCAGCGTCGTCTCCGCCGTCCGCCGGCTCCGGGGCGCTCTCCGGGTGTCCGGACAGCTCCTCCCGGTCAGTCGTCCGCGGCATGTCCGGGCCGGAGGTAACCGCCGGACGGCTGCTCTCCGATACGGAGAGGGCGGCCGAGTGTCCGGAGGTGACCGGGACCGGCCGGCGTCCGTCCGCATCGACCGGAGTCTCCGGCCGGTCAGCCGTGATCCGGTCGGTGTGGACGCCGAAGGTGCCCGGCTGTCCGTGGTGACCGGCTTCGGCCACCCGCCGGGCGATGAGGATGTACAGGTGGACGGCTCCGGCCAGGGCGAGCGGAGCGAGGGTGGACAGCGCGCCGACGGTTACGTCGCCGAGCCGCAGTCCGCCGCCCCCGGGACTCTGCTGGTTGAGGCGCACGGCGTGCAGGGCGTTGGCCCAGATGCTGGCCGTCGTCGCCGTGCCGAACAGCATCCACACGTACAGACGGGCGGCGAAGGAGGCGGTGCGCAGGACCAGGAGGGCGCGTACCCCGTAGGCGATGAAGCCGTCGATCACCAAGGGGAAGAGGAACGTGAGGGGTCCGCGGACGTGGATGGCGGTGGCCATCTGCTGCAGGGCGTCGTACGAGAGCGCGCAGCCGGCGCCGCCGAGGGCGACGATGGCGGCCCGGTCCCAGCCGGTGATCCGCGCCGGTATCGGCGCGTTCTGGCTCACGCGGCCGTCCCGAGGTCGCCTCGTGCGGGGGTCTCCGCTGCGGGTGCCTTGAGCACCTTGGTACGGCTCTTGGACTTCCTCTTCCCCTTGTTTGTCTTCTTCTGCTGGTCGACGGCCCGGTTGCGGATCTCCCGGCGGGTGCGGCGGTAGAGCTTCTCGGCGTGCTCCTCGGTGACCTTGAGCAGCCAGGCGAGCCGTTCGGCCGGCATCTCGTCCTGGTAGGCGGCGCGTACGACGGCGTCGCGCTCGGCCTGGGTGAGGTGGATGTCGCGACCGGCCAGCACGGCGTTCACGCGGGCGTATTCGAAACGGCTTTGGAACTTGCGGTGCAGCGGGTCGCGTTCCTCTTCGGTCAAGCCGCCCCGGATGCCGTCGCGGTCACCGTTTTCGAGGGCGGCGTCGAGGCAGGTGGCACGGACGGGGCACTGCGCACACAGGGCCTTGGCGGCGCGGATGCGGTCCATCTCGTCCGGCTCGGGGAAGAAAAGGTCCGGGTCGACCTGGTGGTGGGGCGTCGAGCGGCAGGCGGCGCTCTCGTGCCAAGTGAGGTCGCCGAGGGTGCGCGGCATCTGGTTCTCGGTGCTGTGCATGTGGGTGTCTCCGGTCGCCCCGGGCGCGTTTTGGGCATACGCGACCCGGGGGTTGGTGCGTGAAGGAGGCGGAAGCGGTGGCAGCCAGTCGCGGCAGGGATCAGGCGGCAGGGATGCGGCGACGATCGGCTGCGAGGGCTCGTCTGCGGTCGGGGCCGTCGAGGATGACCTTGTCGCTCATCTCGGTCAACCGGGAGGCGACCCGGTCGCCGACGTGCTGACGCAGGTCGGCCATGCCGAGGTTGGTGGTGATGAGGGTCGGGAGCATCTCGTTGTAGCGGCGGTTGATCAGCCGCATCGTGATCTCCTCGGTCCACTCGCTGTTCTTGGCCGCACCGAGGTCGTCGATGATCAGCAGCGGGCAGCGGGCGAGGTCCATCAGCTCCCGCTCACCGTCGTGCCCGGGGCGGGGCCGCAGCTCCGCGTACAGGTCGGCGGCCGTGGTCGCCTTCCAGCGCAGCCGGACTCCGGCGATGAGCAGAGACCGGATCGCGCCGTACGCCTGGTGGGTCTTGCCGGTGCCGGTGGTGCCGACGATCAGCAGCGAGCGGCCCTGGGCGATGCCGGGGGCTCCCTCCGGTCCGGGACGGCCGGCCTCGGCGACCTCGCGGACCCAGGCGGCGACCGCCGGGTGGTCGGCGATGGCGGTCTGGTAGCGGGCCGGGATGCGGGCCTGGGCCGCCTGGAGGGCCGGGATGGGCTCGACCGGGTCGGTGATCGGGGCGGCCGGGTCGATGCCCCGGGAGGTGAGGATGTTGGCCAGGCGGCGGGCGATGCCGCCGATGGGCTGGGCGTCGTGGTCGCGCATCACAGCTCCTCGGCGTAGGCGGCGGCAGGGTCGGCAGGATTGGCCCAGGCCCGGTGACCGGGCACGTTAGGCCGCGATTCCGTCCGCACCAAACCGGCGGAGGTGGCGTTCATCGCCTCGTGGACAAGGCTCGGCAGCGTGCTCGGGTGCAGCCCCTTGGCCCGGTGGCGGGCCAGCCCTGCGCGGATGTGGGCAGGATCGATGCCTTCGGCGAGGAGCTTGGCGGTCTCCCGTCCGAGGTGACCGAGCACCCCGCTGGGCGGACGGTGGGCACAGGCAGCGGCGTACTCGGCCATGAGCTGCTGAGTCGAGACGGTCTCCGGCGCGGGGGCGCCTGCGCTCCCCGAAGGAGAAGTAGTTCCTAGATCCAAGTTCCTAGGTCCTAGATCCGGACCGTGAGGACTCGTGGAAGGCTCACTGAGTCCTCCATGACGGCTCCGCGAGGGCTCGTGGAATGTGCTCTGAGCTGCTGTTTTCCGATGCTCGGAGAGTTCCTGCGCGGTGCGTGAGCCCTCACGGAGTCCTCCGTGAGCCTTCAGGGAGGACTCCATGACGTCTCCGTGAGGTTGTGGTGCGCCCTGGCTGAGCTGCTCGACGTCGTGGTCGGGGCAGGCGGGGAAGCGGACGCCGCTGGGTCGGTTGATCTTCTGGTGTTGGCGCCAGGTGACGATGTGCAGGTACCGCTTGCCGTCGTCGCCCTCGTAGCGGCAGATCAGATGGGCGGCGGCGAGCTGGGTCAGGTCGTCCTCGACGTCCACGGGGCCGTGCTCCGGGCGCAGCGACCACAGCAGTCCGGTGATGACGGCAGGCTGGTCGCGGAAGCGGCCGTGGTCGTCGGCCTGGGTGAGAAGACCGAAGAAGGTCCGCTCAGCGGTGAGGGAGACCGCGGCGAGCGACTCGGACGCGAAGGCCTCGGGCTTGATCGTTCGGATCCGGGCCACGGGTCAGCGGCCCCCGTCCGATGGAGCGCAGGCCCCAGCAGCGGGCTGCAGGATCCCGGTGGTCAGGTCGAGGTCGTGCGCCTCATCCCAGTTCTTTTCGGGGAAGGCTCGGATCACCCAGCGGGCGGTGGCCACGCGCTGGGTCCGGTTGAGAGGTATGGGCTGCCCCCGCTCGTCGTACGCGCGGGTGTAGGGGCTCGGCCAGGTCTGGCTGGGCTGGTGCTGCGAGACGCGGATGATGCGGGCACCGGGCACCATGTCCGTCAGAAGGGCAGCCAGGCGGTGCTGGCGGATACCGTCGGTGGGTGCAACGGCCTTGGCGGGCTGGGCGGCGAGCGCCCTTCCGCTCCGGGATGCGGGCATGCGAGAATTCCTCACTCGTAGGTGGGGTGGGGCGGCCGTTCTCGTCGAAAAGGTCAGCCGACTCGCCCCGGTTATGAATCCGCGCCCTTCGGGGTGGCGGTCCCGGCGTCCGGAAGCTGCTAACTTCTGGACGCCGGTCTCATTTCCCTCTGAAAATCGCGGACTTGGCGATTGACGCGGTTCTGGTTTCCCTCCTTCTCGCGTGGGCTGCGACCCGGCGGTTTCGCCGGCGGAGCAGCAACATATGCCTGGTGTTGCCAACGTTCCAGCGGGCGGCGCGCATTGGTCCATTTCGACGCCAACTCGACATATATTTACGAGACTCGATGCACGATCTCCCCAGGCACGGCGTCAGGAGGTTCGCGGCGTGGCGCATGAAGGGGCCGGAGCCCGGACGGACGCCGGGCAGCGCCTGCACCGGGGGCCACTCTTCAGCACGGACCGGGCAGGACTCCGCATCCTGGACTGGCACGCGTGAAGTCCGTCGGCACATGGACGCAATCAACCCGGCCCGGACTCCAGAGACGCAGCATCGCTACGTAGTTGAGGCTGCATCAAACAGATGATTGACCCCACCTCAGCAGGCCGCGCGCAAGTACAGGAACGTCACAAGTCGCTTAACGAATCAGTCCCGGCAGCGACCGGAATGCCATCCGCAATGGGAGACATGGAACACCCCTCCGTGTGGTGGCAACCACCAAGTCCCATACAGGGACAGGGAATAGCCGTCCGAGCAATCCCAGAGCCCACACAAAGGGGCGAGATCGCGCACTGTCCGACGCCCGGGAAACGCGAACGCTCGGGCGCCGGCTGCGATACGGGAACGCTCCGTCCGCGGGACTGCCCGAGCCTCGCGCACCCTCCCTGCAACGCCGAGACACTGCAGAAGGAGCGGCGGACGAAGACCTGAGCAGGCGTGCGGGGCACCTCGTTTTTCGCTAAGATGAAGCTATTGCGATTTACGGAAAAAGTCAACGCACCGACGTTTCTTCGGTTTGAGTAAAAACGAGGTCCGATGTCCGCTCGCCACTTCGACAGAGGTCGTCTCCGCGCGGTGCGTCGAGCTGCCGAGATCACTCAGACCGAGGTGGCCGACGCCCTCGGCGTGGGCGACTCGACCGTCGCCGGCTGGGAGACTGGGCTGGCGACCCCCGACCCGGAGAAGCTGCCTGCCCTGGCCAGGGTGCTCAAGCGCGACCTGAACGATCTGTTTCCGCGTTACGGGCTACCCAACTTGGCGGATCTGCGCTGCGACGCCGGCCTCTACCAGTACGAGATGGCCGCGGTGATCGAGATGAAGAGCGCCGGCCCGGTCGCCGGAGCGGAACGGGGTGACCGTCCGCTCCGAGACAAGTACATCCCGGCCTTGGCAGCGACGTACGACGTGACCGAAGAGGAGCTGCGGCGGGCGGCGGACCGTTCGATCGCCGAGGCAGAGGAGCGGAAGAAGGGGGGCGGAGAACCTGAAACGCATGCCGTGGCAGCTGCCCCCGTCGCCACCGGGTCGCCCGGGTCTCTCGCTGAGAAGATCACTCTGATCCTGACGGGCTCGTACCCGGGGCCGCAAGGGCCCCCGTCCGATACTGAGATCGCTGACGCGGTCAACGCTCACGCCGGGTCGCAGGTCATTACCGAGGAAGGGGTTCACGCGCTCCGGACGGGCACTGAGGAATCCGCCTCGCCCGTCGTCCTCGATGGCCTGGCCGCCTTCCTCGGCGTGTCCCCTATGTACTTCCAGCCGGACGACGCCGTGGCCCGCCAGGTCTACGAGGGTCTGCGACTCTTGTCCGCGTCGAAGAAGGGGTCCGTGGGCCGCGTCAGGGGCCGAGGTATGGGGGCTCAGGGCCTGCCGTCGGACGCCATGAAGTTCGTCAACGACTTGGTCGCGGAGCTGGAGGAGCGGGAGCCGGACGCGGACGAGTAGTGCCCGTCCAGAGCCCCCGAGGTACCGCCGGACAGGCAATGAGCAGCTACGACTGCTGCGCCGCCTCGCGCGGCTCATACCGCCGCCCCGCTGCGACGACGGTGAGCACCGCCTTCAGCGCATCGAGATCATCGAGGGGATCCCCGCCGACCACGAGCAGGTCCGCGCAGAAACCGGGAGCGAGCTGCCCCGTCGTCTCACCCAGCCCGAGCGCATCGGCCGCGTCGGCGGTCGCCATGTCGAGGATCCTGCTGTTCGGCAGACCAAGGTGCGCATAGAACGACAGGGCGGGCACCAACCCGTCGAACCCTGCGCGCTGGACCCCTGCGTCGGTCCCGGCGATGAGCTTGACGCCTGCCTCCGCCATCTGCCGCACGAGATCGAACATGGCCGCCGCCCGCTCCTCGCCGAAGAAGCGGGGAAGCATCTGCCAGTGAGGACTGACGGCCGGACAGACCGCAATGCCACGGTCGATGATCTGCTTCAGGACGTCCGGACGGAGGTCGAAGCCGTCGTTCGTCATCCACGTGCAGTGCTCGATCGTGTCGACGCCCGCTTCCACGGCCGCGGTGATGCCGTCCGTACCGTGCGCGTGGGCGGCCACCGGCAGGCCAGCCTGGTGGGCCTCGTCCACCAGGGCCTGGAGCTCTTCCGGGGTGAACTGGTTCTGCCAGCTCTTCGGTCCGTCCTTGGTCAGGCCGCCTCCGGTGACCATCGCCTTGATCGCGCCGGCACCCGCCGTGATGTTGCGCCGTACGAGGTCGCGGACCTCGGTCACGCCGGAGACCTCGCCCCCGAGGAAGTGACAGTGTCCCCCGGGCGGGGTCGCGGGCGTGCCCGCCGAGACGATCCGAGGGCCCGGCGTGCTGCCTTGGGCGATCTCCTCGTCCAGGCGGAGGGCGAGGCCGTTTCGGTCGCCCAGGTCACGGGCCGTGGTCACGCCGCTGAGCAGGAGCTGTTCCGCACGGCGGCGCATGTCGTTCAGCAGGGTCTCGTCGCTGGACTCGTGGAGCGTGGCCACGGGGTCCGCGCCTCCGTCGAACGCGAGGTGGACGTGTGCGTCGATGAGACCCGGCAAGACCGTTCCCTCGGGGAACGCGAGGTGCACCGCGTCCGCGCCGACCTGCTCCGCGATCTCTGCCCGTGGTCCCACCGCCGTGATCGAGTCACCCTCGATGAGGATGGCGCCGTCGTCCAGGTACGTCCCGGAGTCGACGAGGACTCGGCCTGCGGTGATCAGCATCTGGTCTCTCCTTGGTACTTCGGTGGTCAGGCCGACAGGCGCAGCGCGTCCGAGACGGCGATCAGCTGACGGACATCTGCTTCCCGGTTGTCCTCCTTGGGCACCGCCAGCGGTACCGCCGGACGTGGCGCAAGGGCTCCCTTTCCAATCGTGCTTACGGCGTGCCGAAGGCGGTGCGCCAACACGGCAGGGGGGAGTTCGAGCACTTCGGTGTCCTCCGACGCGTCGGCCAGGAACGGGCTGACGTCAACCAGCCCGTCACGACACTCCACTATCCGTCGGTGGTAACGGCGGTGCACGCCACGCGCCCGCCACCGGTCCCAGAGTTCGGAGGAGGCAGGCTTCAGCACGTTCTCGGGATAGGCCTCGGCGAGCAGTTGCCACAGCGGAGCCAGCCGACGGTGGTCGCGGCGGCGGCGCAGCCAGAGCCGTACCGCCGTGATCCTCGCGGTGGCCCCGGGGTAGGTGACGCCCACGAAGAACAGCAGGATGGACACCACGAGGAGGAACGCGACGCCCGCCATGAGCGGCTGCGGCACGGTCTTACCGCTCCATCGGATGACGACGAAGACTGCGCGCACGGCGCAGGCCACCGCCATTGTGCTGAGGCCGATGGCGGCCATCCACAGGCCAGTGGCGTGCGGTCGCCGCGACATGCGGGCATAGCGGCGAGTCCACCGGCCGGCGACGCCGAGGGCGTACATGAGGTACAGGCCGGCGCCAGCGTAGAAGAAGGCGATCTGCGGGATCGTCATGTCCGCCGTACTGAAGGAACCGGCGAACACGTCGTGCGGGACCGACAGCGCGGCGACCGTGATCGCCACTGCCACGGCTCCCACTATGAGAGCCTCCCGCCTGGCGCGAAGCCGCCCGGTCCGTTCGTCGGCCGAGTACAGGTAGAAGCACATCAGGAAGTAGACCGTGAGCAGGAGCAGCACGTTCTGGATCAGTTTCGCGGTGCCGTGTCCGGCCACGGTGTCGACGCCCGAGGCGCCGCCGGGCATGGCCAACGGATAGGACAGCGCGGCACTCAGCAGGCACAGGGTGACGGAACGAAGCGGCGCGTCATGGGGCGCTCGCGACCACTGGTACAGCTTCCAGACTACGGCAGCAGCGAGGCCCAGGAGAATTACTCCGGTCACGGGTCAGAGCCACCCTCGTCGGTCGCCCAGCGCCGCCTGGACACGTCGGACCGAGGGGTCCTCGGACATCGGGGTGACGTGATCAAGCACCGACGACCACTCCAGGATGATCGTGGCCGCGAGTTCGACGGCGCACTCCTCCCCGTCGTCGTACGAGCACCGACGGGCCACGCGCCGGATCAGCGCGGGGTCGAGCACCGGGATCATGCTGGCCCAGCCCTCGACGAAGTCGTCCGGGGCTTCCTGCTCCTCCTCGGCCGGCTCGTCCTCGGCCACGATGATGTGGAACACCTCGTGCAGGATGATGTGGTCTTGGTGCAGAGGGGTCGTTTCCTGCTGGAAGAGGACCACGTCCATCTGCGGCGTGTCGACCCACAGCCCCGACGGTCCCGGCTTCTCCAGCGGGAAAGGCCGCAGGACGATCGGGCGCCCCCGTCTCTCGCCGAGTGCCCGGCACAACTCCTTCACGTCCAGCGGAGGCTGGACGCCGAGGTCCTGAAGCTCTCGCCGCAGCCGACGGTGCAGGTCTCGCTCCACCGTCCGCTTCTGAGCGGTGCGCCATCGCCCCAACCGCCGACGGCTCACCGCGCCCTGCGCAGGCACCTCGGGTTCAGCCGCATCGCGGTCACTTCTTCCCGACCACATCAGTAATCCCCTTCGTACCAGCCGTGGATGGCTCGTCCACGAAGCCGGGCAACGACCGCGCCCGTTTCAAATCAGATCCAGTCCCCGTCGCATGACACAGCCGAAAGTGATCACGGGCATCGAAGGCGGCGCGTCAAACCAGGCTGCGAACGCCCCGGCCGATGGGCCGCAAGGGGTGCACGCCCAAGACTCCTCACCATCGAGAGTCGCTAGAGCGAACAGGTAATGACACGACATCAAGCGCCCTCGGCGGGCTTCGGGAACTGCATCGGACACTACGTGAAGCTCATGTCGAGATCTGACTGAAAGTCGCCTCTCAGGCCCCACCGACCCCCACACAATGAATCGCACCAAATCGGCACAGCTGGATATGGATCATGCTTTTGAGCTGGCACTTCTCACACCTGACGCGCCCACGCCAACCACCACGAGAGGCGCCGAGTTTGTTACCGATCCGAGATTTTTGCACCATTAATACATGGGTCAAACATCTCCATTAATACCTAAACCCCTCGAATCCTGAGCCAAGGGGCGAGGTGTGGCCCTAGCCACTTTCAGACAGCATGGACATCATTCGCGATTACGCTTTCCGGCCATGCGCACCGAGATAAACCGCCAAAGTGATGGCTACCTGGAGTTCTGGAACGAGTACCACTTGTGCACCCTGACGACGCTCCGGCCGGACGGCCGCCCGCATGTCGTGCCGGTTGGGGTCACCGTGGACGCCGACGCCGGTACAGCTCTGGTTATCACTCGCAAATCGAGTAAGAAAGTCGCCAACCTTCAAGCAGCGTTGCCCGGCCAAGCACGCGTCGCCGTCTGCCAAGTGGACGGAGGCCGCTGGGCGACGCTGGAGGGCACGGCCGAGGTCCGCACGCACCCAGCGGCTGTGAACGACGCCGTGATGCGCTACGGCAAGAGGTACGGGCGGACGCCGGCCCCGGATCCGGAGCGCGTGGTCATCGAGATCACGATCGACCGGGCTATGGGGCATGTCGATGTACCCAAGTCCAAGACCACGAACGCTGCGGCCTGACGGGGGCTGTGGGCCAACTGCGACGCTCTAGCGTTCCATGGAAGCGGGAGAGGCCCCCGGTTACGTCAGCGAGGCTCGCACCGCCTCCACCAGCGACGCCGCCCGCGCATCGTCCGGGTCCTCGATGATGTGGTTCATCACGTAGCCGAAGGCGATGCCGTGTTCCGGGTCGGCGAAGGCGAGGGAGCCGCCTCGGCCGGCGTGACCGAAGGCGGTGGGGCCGGTCATGGGGTTGGTGTCGGTGGGCAGCATGTAGCCGGAGCCGAACCGGCTCGGGATCAGCATCACCCGGTCCGTCCCGCAGGACTGTTCCCGGGCCACCGACGCGACGGTCTCCGGCGTGAACAGACGTACGCCGTCCACCTCGCCGATCAGTGCCGCGTACATGCGTGCCAGCCCGCGCGCGGTGCCGATGCCGTTGGAGGCGGGGAGTTCCGCGGCCTGTGCCTCGGGCGAGTTGAAGTCGATCTCGACCGGGTCGGTGACCGCGAACGCCCTGTTCCTGAACGAGTTCGACTCGCGCCAGGCGGCGACCAGATCGTGGAGCTCCTCGGGGATCGACGCCGACGGTGCGGTGGCGAAATCGACCTCGGGCTGCTGGTACGCCATCCGACGGACCCTGTCGCGTTCGCTCATGGGCAGTACCAAGAGCGCTATCCAGACCTCGGTATCACCCCGCATTCAATGCATCCGACGTTTCGCTCCGCGACCTTACGAGGCGCGATCTGAACTCCGGGGCGTGTGGCGGTCCCGAGAAGATCGATGTCGAGCCATCGGGCTGGCCGCCTCGCTCCCGAGAGCCAAGCGACTATCTCGGTGAGCGCGGCGTTGACTGCGAGCCCGTTGAGGTGGACTACGGATGGGTTCGCGGTACCGGTTCCGTAGCCGTGCACCCGGTCGAGGTTCTGTTGATCGGTTGTCTTGGCCCAGCGGGCGATTTCGGCGGAATCAAGCTCGTCGAGGCAACTTAGGCACGGGCCGTTGGGCAGGACGAACACGACACGGCCGCCGAGCGCGAAGGGCTCATGGGTGTCGTCGACCCCGGTGGCAATGTCGATGTAGGGGGTGCGGGTGTCGACGGCGATCTGGTTGAGCCGCTGGCGGGGTCCGTCGTGGTCCACGCAACCGATGATGAGATCGACGTCGTGGAGCTCTGGGTGGGTCCCGTCGACCGTCAGCCCGGGCAGGTTGCGGACCTGGATCAGGGGGTCGATGGCGCGCATCCGACGCCGCGCCACAACCGTCTTCGGGCTGCCGGTGTCGGCATTGTCAGCGGTCACCAGCCGGTTGAGATTCGTCGTCTCGACAACATCGTCGTCAAGGATGAGTACATCGCGGAACCCGAGGTAGGCAAGGTTCAACGCAGCATGTGATCCCGTGCCCCCAGCGCCGATGACGGCAACCCGCATCGTGGCGATTGCCGCCTGGGCTTCTGGGCCCAGGAGCGGAAGCTGACGGATGAAGCGCTCGTCAGCGACAGGAGCAGTGTTGAGGACGCGGAGTTGTTCGCCGATCGCCGTCACGGTGCGGAACCGGCCTCGTTCGACTCCGCCGCTCCCTTCAGTCCTCCACCAGTCGGCGCGCACGCTGCCCTGCGCCCAGACTGCGGCGCCGTAGGGCGTTCCGGGAACGAGGTCGAGCATGTACTCAGCCATCGGTGCCAGGGCGGATTCGTCCGTGCGGGAGAAGCCCGGCGGTCCCAGGTGGTGGTTATGGAATTCGACCAGCCCCTGACCGGATGCGGCCGCACGATTGTGAACGTGGTCGAGGGCACGGCCGGCTAGGTACCAACCGCCAGGACCTCGTTCGACATCGCGATCGTCGATGAGGACGACATCAACCACCTCCAGGACGGGGCCTTCACTGTCGTTGCGGATGGTGTCGGTGAACGCGAACGCGAACCGTTCCCCGGAGGCTTCGGCGAGGTGCTCTTCGATGAGAGCCCAGTGGTCGGAATCAGTGAACTTGAGAGTGCCCATTGCCATCAGCTCGCTTCCTCCAATCGGGTCAAGGCGCCGGCCAGGTAGTCGGCGAGGTTACTGCCGACTTCCGGGTTGGCAGTGGGCCGCCAGTCGTTGGGGTCGACGTGATAGGAGAACTGCAGCCACTGCTGTTCGGCATGAGTCTGGATGCCCTGGCTGTTACCGGGCACGGATCCGTCGGCGAGAGTGAGGTCGGGTCTGGCGCAGATGTTGTCGGGCTGCCCGGCCGGGTAGTTGGTGGGGATCGCGAACAGCACGTCGGTCCGGTCGTGCGACCAACCGGCCGGAAGCTTGTGGTCGGTGAGAGTCACGACGAGCGCCTCAGGGTCGATGGTGGCGTTGGGGAACGCCTTGCGCAGGAGCAGGGTCTCCTGCGCAAGGCGTTCCCCAAGTCGAGGGGCGATTGCCACAGGGCTCAGCCTCGCTTGAAGCGCGGACGACGCTTGAACTGGACGCCGGGGACGAGGTGGATCGTGTCGTCCGGATCGACCGTCTTGCGGGTCCCGTCCGGAAGGATCTGGATCAGCCCCTCGCTGGGCGCGATTCCGGCCAGTGTCATGACCTCGGTGCCGGTGATGGTGGGACGGTTGTACTCGTAGGTGATGTCGTCGACGTCGAAGACGAACGTCGCTCTGCGCCCCTCGGGGCCGCTTCGGTTGGAATCGTCGGTCAGATTGTCGGTGTGGACGGCCGCCATTGTGGCCTCCTCTTATCGGTCCGCCTGTTGCGGGCTCTCACCACAAGGTCGAAGCCGAAGCTGGATCCGCACCCCCTGGCCCCAAACTTTTCCGGACTATCGAGGGTCAGTGCGGGCGTAGGTCAGTTCAACGATGTCAGGGGCGGTCGCTGCGAGTCGGCGGGCCAGCCCCTCCTCGTACGTGGTGACCAGAATCTGGCCGACGGCTCCGGCCTGGGCTGCAAGGACCATGGTGCGAGCGACTGCGGCACGGCGGCGTGGATCGAGGTGCTCGAGCGGCTCGTCAAACCAGATCGTCGACGCTCTTGTGACCGAGCCCGCCAGCAGGAGCCGAGTGACAAGGAGCGCGGTAGCGCGCTCCCCTCCGCTGAGATCGCCAAGCGCAAGATCGAAATCACCGTGGCTGAAACTGAGCTGTCCATCTGATCCGAATTTGAGACCCTCGCTGCCGAACACGAGCTTCCACCGACGACCGATCTCGTGGACGAGCGGCTCAATCCTTTCGGCCAAATACCGGTCTGCTACCTCGTTCAGGGATTTCTGCGTGACCTCTACGACGAGGTCCTCGCGAGCGGCCGCTTCGAGAGCGGACTGGTCCTCCGCAGTCCGGCAAAGCTCCTCCAGCTTCAGCCGTGCGGCCTCGCGTTGCGAGTTCAGCGCTCCGTGTCGCTCGGCAAGTTCCGATGCCTGTAGGCGGACCTCAGCCAACGCAATGGATGCTTCTGGGCCTGGGTCGGGCCGTTCGGGCTCGCTGGGTGCGCGGTACTCGTTGAGGGCTTGCCCGAACCGCGAGATTGCGCTGAGGCGCTCTCGCGCAGCGGCCGTCTGGCGGTCGTGCTGCTCGATCTCCGTGTGGGCGTGACTGCCAATATCTCCGTGCGAGGCGAGCGCGGCGTCACGTTCATCGTCAGCCAGCGGCCTCAAGCAGGTCGGGCAGCGGTCGCCCGCGGAATGCAGTAGGTCCGTAGCCGAAGCTGAGGACGCCGCCTGGACCTCGGCCGCCGCTTTGGCCCTGATCCCCTCTTCGAGTGCCGTGGATGCCTCCCGCTCGCCGCGAGTGAGCGCGATCCGTGGATCCTTGTCACCGACTTCGAGCATGCCGGCCATCTCCGCCACAAGGCTCTGAATGCGACTGCTGTAGGCCAGCGCATCCTCGCGGTAGCGGTCCCAGCTTGCGGCCAAAGCAGCTGCTGGCTCCAGTTCATTGACCGCGTCATCAGTGGCGCGACGCTCTGCGGTCACAAGCTGGAGCTCAGTGTCGAGGCCATCGACACGCCGAACAGCGGCTGCGATGGCCTCGTCGCTGCCGCTCAGGTCATCCCGAAGTGACTTAATCTTCTTGGCCAGATCGCTGCGCCGCGCCTTGAGTTGGCTAGCGGCGCTGAGCAGGGGCTCGATGCCGAAAACATCGGCAAGGTGATCGCGGATGGGGAAGCCGGTGTTCCTGCCAGCTGCGACTGATTCGAAGACCAGCGAGTCCAGAAGTCGTGGATCCGCGCCCCATGCGTCGCGAAGGATCGTCCGATAACGACCTTCATCGACAGCGTTGCCGTCGACGCAGGCTTCGAATGTGGCGGCTCCGTTCCGTTTGAGCGTACGAGTAACGCGTACGTCGACGGAGCCCGGCAAGGTGAGGTCGAGCTCTACCGTCGCCGATTCATGGCCACCGCGTACAGCCCGGCCTCGGTCACGGTCCTCGGGAGTACCGAACATACCCCACCGCACCGCTTCGACCAGGGACGTCTTCCCGACGCCGTTGGGGGCGACGAAGAATGTGACGGGCCGGGTGAGAGCAAGGTCCAGTTCCTGGTAGGCCCGCCAGTTGACGAGGCGGATGTTACGGATCACGACGCGACTGCCTCTGCCAGGCGGGCGAGGCGCTCGACCAGGTCGTCGCCTTCCAGGTGCCCGGACTGAACATCGATGACGACTTCAGCGATTGCCAAAGGATCAAGCTCGCTGAGCACTCGGAGACTATTCTTCTTGTACATCAGCTTTGGCCTGCTCCGGCGCGCCTCCGCGATCTGCTTGGCACTGATCTCGGACACAGCGGAGTTGAGATCTCCGAGGCCTAGAAGGTCATCAAGGTCGGCTACCTGCTCCCACGCTGGCAGGCACTGGTCGAAGTGTCGACCGAGTGCGATGCTGAGCAGCTCTGGCGGCGACGGACTGTGGGGCGCGAGCCAGCCGTGAACAGTGTCGACAGAGCGGTGGGCGTCCGCCGGTGTCACCACTACGGCGCGTTCAGCATCCTGCGACACGAGTGCGACGGCCGATACTTCGGGGTGAAGACGAAAGAATTTGGCAACTGCCTCCGGCTCTCGTGACCATTCGTCCACAACAGCCACGAATACGGCGACGGTCTCGCCCGGTGCCGTGCACTGAGCGACAGGCCGCATCGCATTTGGTGCCCTCGACACCCAAGCTGGGGCGAAGTCGACCGCAACCAGTTGGTTGAATCGGAAGACCAGATCCTGCAGGGCGATCACCACCGGAGCGTCATCAGGCCCGCCATCTGTGTGGGGCAGCGGCTGAAGGTTCGATGAAGGCTGGTCCTGCCGCGCAGTGTCGAGTAGTCCCAGGCGCATGGCCACGGGATCCTCCTCGATGGGCGGGAGAGAGGTGTCGCGGTCGACCAGGGCCGTGACGATCTCAAGTTGCTCCGCTACCTCGGCACGGCGATCTGGTGGCAGCACGGACAGGTCCGGCTCGGGTCCGCGGCCACGCAAGAAGAGCAGGTACCGCTCGATGAGGTCGTCGACCGCATTGTCGAGCTCGTCATCGCGACTCATCGTTGCCTCCCGCCGTCGAAGTCTTGGACCTCACACATCGTCGCAGCGACTCGAGCGCCCGGGTCCTCTGCCGGGAAGCCGACTGGTGCGACTTGCCCGCACGTAGTGCCCAATCAGACAGACTCTCACTCTCCATGATCGTCGTACGCACGATGTCGAGCTGCTCATCAGTCAGCCCCGCCATGCACCTGAGGGCATGGCCAAGCAGCACTTCCCGTTCCGCTGCCTCACACATGTCGTCGTCGTGAAACTGAGGGTCGGCCGTAATCCCCAGGTGGTTGATCATGCTGCGCATCTGCTCGCGCTCACGAATGGTCCTGCGACCTGAATCCTGCCCGCGACGGAAGGCAATCCTGACGGCGAACCCCACGAGGGACGTCACCTCCATGGGCTCCCGTCCCTCCAGTTCCAGGAATGCCTGGGCCACGGAATCGTCGACTTCATGCGGATCTGGATCCGACGAGGTGATCGACCTGATTCCCCGGCGGGCTGCCTGGCGCATCGGAGCAGAGACGCCAACATAGAGGTCCCGGCGGCTGAGCTTGCCTTGCCGCCAGGCCTCGAGGAGATCCTCATCGTCGATCCCAGCCTGTTCCATCACCTTGGTGTCGTACGGACCCGCCCGCCCGCACCCCCCTCTCCGTAGATTTCTTCATCGGAGGAAATCACGCGACACCCGCTCTGGACCCCCACCACCAATCAGAACACTTGTTCGACTATCCGGCAGGTCACCCTTGCTACTGAACTTAAACTGGTATCCGGGGTTGTCGTACGCGGCCAGTTCCGCCTTGGTCGCCGCGTCGAGGAGCTTGAGTTCGGCCTCCCGGGCGATACGCGGGGCCAGCCGGGCCGACAGCGCGGTGGAGACGATACCCAGCAGGGCCCGCAGACCGATGGCCCCGACCGGACGACAAGGGAAGGTACAGCGGAGCGGAGTTGGTCGCCGCTGATGTGCTGCGATGCGATCAGCGGCTTGATCACCCCCGTAGTGGCCATCAGCCCGAACGCTTCCAGCACCCCCGACAGGAGCTGGACGCCGAGCAAGGCAATGACCGCAGTGCGGTCGACCTGCCAGCCCAGTGCAAGGGATCGGCGAATCAGTTGGGGCAGGCGCTGGGCCATCGCGCGGGTGGTGATCGCGTTGGCGGCCTCGATGCGGCGGTCGCCGGGGAGGACGAACTTCGACTCCTCATCCGATGCCTCCGCCTCGTCGGTCTGTGCGGTTGTGGCAGTGGGCTTCGGGATGGGTGTCATCAGCTCCAGCCCTCCACCGAGACGCGGCGCCCGGCCGGGGTTGTGCAGAAGCCCAGCACGGGCTGGTTACGGATGAGAACCAGGTACAGGCCGATCACTGTTCGATACACCAAGGCGTCCCCCTGTATGCCGCGCGCGATTGATGCCATTGCCCAACACCACTGGAATACTGCGCAGTTGATAGCCGCGGGATGGTCATGAGGTGTCTCCGCTCGCCCCGAGGGCCGTGAGCTCGTCTTCGAGGCCCTCAAGGTCACCGAGCAGACGGCGAATGGCGGTCTGGCGCTCGCGCCAGTACCGCTTCAGATCCACCTCCGCGTCTCGAGGCAGGTCGTACTCGGCGGTGGTGGCACCGTAGAAGCTGAACAGCATGTACAGCAGTGCGATCCGGGCACAGGCCCGGACCTCTTGCATCGGCAGGCTGGGATGCTCCGAGCGGTAGGCGCTCACCATGGCCAGGGCGCAGGCAGTCCACTCGGTGCTGGTCGCGACCGTGCGTGGGTCGAACGCCGCTCGCCCCAGCTCCCAGACAGGCAGCGCGCTGGCGCAGCGGAAGTCAATGATGCCGGTGACGGCATCGTCGAGGGTGATCAGATTGGTGCGGGTGAGATCCGCGTGCAGCGCCTGCTCCACGAGCGTTTCGGGCAGCTGCTCCCGCAGCTCGGCAGCGTGGGTACGTAAGTCCGTATGCCGCTGGTCGAGGTCGACTCGCAGTTGGTCAAGGTGGTCGTGGCCTTGCCGCGTGGCTCTGGCCATCACGGTGTCGCACTTTGCTACGGCGTCCTCGACGGACTCCGTCTGCCAGCGGGTCTGCTGCAGGCGCCTGGGCAGCGGGTACGCGGCGAGCGCACGGTGCATGCGTCCCATGACGACGCCGATGTGTTCGGCGAGGGGGATCGTCATGGCTGATGTGGTCACCCGGCCTGGGACCTCGTCGACGACAGCCCATGCGCTGCCTTCCGCGATGGTGACCAGGTTGTCGTCGGCGTCGGGCCACACGCGTGGAACGGGGAGTTCTGCGGCTCGGCAGTATTCCGACATGTCCCACGCGTTGCGTGCCTCGTCCAGGTCGGCCATTGCCGGGTACTGCTTGACGAACAATCGCAGCCCGTCGTCGGTCAGGACTCGTCGGTTGATCGTGTCCGTGCCCATGTGCACCGGCTCGACGAGGTCGACGACGAGTCCGTACCGGTCCTCCAGCACGTCAGCGGTCAACGCCGCACCCTGCTCTGCTTCGTCCATGGGGATCACAGGCCTTCGGTTGCCAATGGACGACGTGCCGTGGGGACGGTAAACGCGTTGCCCTCCGTGAGCACTCCTCTGTCGGCGAAGGGGGTAAGGACGACGGGGACGCCCAGGGGAAAGCATCGGTAGTGGGCGGACGTTCCGGCGAAGGTATTCACGCGCGCCACCCGCTCCACACGCTCTTGCCGGTCTCCAGGCGCAGGTTCTCCAGCATGGTGTGGGCTTCGTCGACCAGGCCGATGTCGTGATGCTGGATGCCCCAGGCCAGGGAGTCGACAGCGTCCAGGGCCCCGTACGCCCGGCACGCCGCCAGTTCCTCCTCGGTGAGCGTGCTGCCGTACCCGTGGTGGAACGCCGCATTGAGGTCCGGGTTCTGGTGCAGGATCCGGTAGCGCAGGCGGCTGAGATCCCGGCGGGGTGCGGGCTGGAGCTCGGCGCGTTCGAAGTCGATGACCCTCAGCAGTTGCTCGGAGGCGTCCCACATCCAGTTCTTCGGCATGTAGTCGCCGTGCCCGGCGACCTGGGGCAGCCGTGGGGGCGGCTTGCTCAGGAGGGCTCGTACTATTGAGAGTTCGTGCTTGGGCACGTACGCGGTGGCAGGTGCCAGGACCTTCGACACCGTCTCTTCCCACTCGCCCTCGGTCGTGTCCGCGGTGGGCTCGTCGCTGGCCGCCGCGTGATGGCGTGCAAGGAGCTCCCCGGCCTGCTCGTAGGCCTTGCGCTTCTGCTCGGCCGGCAGCTGGAGCGAGTCGAGGCTGTGTCCGGGCACAGCGGTCACCAGGACGGTGTGTGAGACGGCCTCGGAGGCGACCAGGTCGGGCGTCCGGCCCTCGCCGAGGGAGACCGTCCACTTGCGATAGGCGTCGACCTCGCGTCGGTGCAGCTTGGGGCCCACGTGCTGCTTGGCGAACCACCGTCGGCCCCCGGGCGCGTGGACTTCCCAGAGGGACGGCCTGATGGTGCCGGGGCGGGGGTGCTCGGCAACCACGGTGTATGTGTTGGTTACCGACTCCACCAGTTGGTGGAGTGCGCCGGGCATGTTCGTCACCTCGGTGCGCCCTTTCGTTCGCCGGGCCACCCAGTCACAGGCGCGCACAGTATGTGACTGGGTGGATTCTCTGGGTATTCACGTGTGGGTGCATAGCCTGCCAAAAGGCACTGACAACGGGCGCTGAACTGGGCATTTCCCACTTGATAGAGACGACCCTGTACGCGCCCTTATCCCCGGCTCAGCCGGGTCGGCGCGTGGGCTGCAGCCGCACGGGCACCGTTCGGTGTCCGTTGACGAGGAGGCTCGCCACCGGCTCAAGGTCCTCGGGCGGCACGGCGAGAGCCATGTCCGGGAAACCGTCGAAGAGGGCGGGCAGCGCGGCTCGCGCTTCGGCACGGGCCAGGGGAGCGCCGAGGCAGAAGTGAGCGCCGTGTCCGAAAGCGAGATGCTGCTTGTCCTCCCGCAGGACGTCGAAGGCTCCCGCGGTGGCGCCGTGCAGGTTCGGATGGCGGCTGGCGGCGCCGTACGAGGCGAGGATCGCCGCGCCCTGGCTGATCACGATCCCGTCCGGGAGGGGGATGTCCTCGACGGCGTAGCGAAGCGGCAGGTGGCTGATGGGCGCGGCGTAGCGGAGGGACTCCTCGATCACGTCGTCCCAGGACGCGCGCCCCGCCCGGACGTGAGCGAGTTGCTCGGGGCGGGTGAGCAGCGCGGTGACCGCTTGATCTAGCAGGTTTACGG
The DNA here is from genome assembly GCF_040655955.1 of Streptomyces sp. NPDC050263. Lineage (NCBI taxonomy): Bacteria > Bacillati > Actinomycetota > Actinomycetes > Kitasatosporales > Streptomycetaceae > Streptomyces > Streptomyces sp. NPDC050263. Next base: position 26,267 of record NZ_JBFAKW010000053.1, read on the forward strand.
TCGTCTCGTAGCCGGCGCTGATGATCAGGAGCAGCGTGTCCAGGAGTTCCTGCTCCGTGAGAACGGAGCCGTCGCCTTCGTCGTCGCGTACGTCGATGAGCGTCGACGTGATGTCCTCCCCGGGGGTGGCCCGCTTGGACGCGACCAGTTCGGTGAGGATGCCGTACAGGGCCATGGTGTTGGCGCGGGCCTCCTCGCTGGTGAGCGTGGTGTCGAAGACTCCGTCGACCACGGTCCGGAAGCGGGGCCACACGTCCTCGGTCAGACCCATGAGATCGCCGATGACCTGGATCGGCAGGGGAAAGGCGAGGGCCTCGCGCAGTTCGACGACCTCGCCGGGCTGGGTCCGGGCCATCCGGTCGATGAGGCGGGCGGTGATCTGTTCGATGCGCGGCGCCATCTGGGCGGTACGTCGGGCGGTGAACGCCTTGCTGACGAGACGCCTCAGCCGTCGGTGGTTGTCTCCGTAGGCGGTGAACATGTTGTCCACGCCGACCCACAGGGCCAGCGGCCACTTCTCGGTGATCTCGCCGCTGATGAACGCCGGCCAGTGCCTGCTGGCGTCCTTGGACACCCGGGCGTCGTTCAGAAGGCCTTTGAGGATGGCCGGGTCGCTGACCGACCAGGCGGTCACGCCGAGGATGTCCACGAGCGTGGCGGGACCGGCGGCGTGGAGGGCGTCTTCTTCGGCCGCGCGCGCACGGCCGGTGGGGTCGAGGACAAGGGGCAGGGTGCGGTCCATGTCGGGTTCTCCCTAGCTCAGAGTGAGGCGCGGCGACGGGGGGAAGCGGACCGGCAGGCCGGTCAGGGAGCGGTGGAACGGGCCGGGGCGGCAGGTGAGGTGGTCGGCGGGGACGGCGAGTTCCATTTCGGGGAGGGCGTCGAGGATCTGCTCGATGGCCACCTGGGCGATGAGGTAGGCCAGGGGCTGGGCGGGGCAGCCGTGGGGCCCGGCGCTCCACGTCAGGTGAGAGCGGTTGCCGGCCCGCTGGTCGGAGATGACCGCGGGGTCGTTGTTGCAGGCGGCCATGCTGATGACGACCGGCTGATGGGCGGGTAGGACAACGCCGTCGATCTCAACCGGACGTGGCGGATACGACACACAGAAGTTGGCCAGCGGAGGGTCCACGAAGAGCAGCTCGTCGAGAGCGTCGCGGACGCTCAGGCTCCCCCGGAGCACGTCGCCGGAGTACCGCTCGTCGCTGACGATCAGCAGGAGGGTGTTCGCGATGACGTTCTGCTCAGGCTCGATGCCGGCGCCGTAGAGGGTGACCAGCTGGTGTATCAGCTCCAGCTCGTTCAGCTGCGTCGGGTGGCTCAACAGGCCGGTGGTGACATCCATGCCCGGATGGCGGCGCTTGAGGTCGACAAGTTCGCTGAGAGCCTCGGAGAGCATGGCGTTGCCGGCCTCGGCGTTCACGCCTTCGAAGATCGCGGCCATTCCGAGGGCTACACGCTGGCCGATCTCCGGTGGGCAGCCGAGGATCGCGTTGAGGACCTGGAAGGCCAGAGGCTGTGCGTACTGCGTCAGCAGGTCCGCATGGCCCACCTCGCACATCTCGTTGATCAGGGGAATGGCGATCTGCTGCACCATGGCCTGCAGTTCGTGCTGGCGGACATGGTCGAGGGCGGACGTGTTCGCGGCACGGTAACGAGCGTGAGCGGGACCGGAATTGCGCAGCGCGTTGGGGCGGTGCTCCAGCATCGGCAGGACTGGGCAGTGCGTGGGGACGCCTTGTTGCCAGACCCGCGGGTCGGCGGGGAACCGTACGGGGTCGTGAAGGATACGCACCGCGGTCTGGTAGCCGATCACCAGCGTGGCGGGCACATCGGGGTCCAGGTAGACCGGGGCCAGTGTTCCGTGCTGCTCCCGCATCTGCGTGTAGAAGCGGGAGGGATCAGCTGCGAACTCCGGTGCGTACATCGCGAACCGCGTCTGACCGGCGTGAGCGCGGTGGCTGGCCTGCGATGGCGGTGGCGGCATAGTCACGACAGGTGCTCCAGTCGGCTGGATCGGTGGAGGTATTCGACGAACGCGATCAGCGCGTGGATGGAGGACACTTCGTCGCGGGCGTCGCAGGACGTGACCACCACGTCGTCGTCGAGAGCCAGGGCCCGGCGGACCTCGTCGAGGTCGAACCGTTGAGCGCCGTCCCATTCGTTGACGGCGACTCCGAACGGCAGGCCGCGTTCCTCGAAGAGCGCGAGAACCGCGTCGGAGTCCTGGAGCCGACGGGTGTCGACGAGGACCAGCGCGCCCAGCGCCCCGTGGAAGAGGTGCTCCCAGAAGGGGGTGAACCGGTTTTGTCCGGGGGTGCCGAACAGGTAGAGGGCCAGATGGGGGCTGAGGGTGCGGCGGCCGAAGTCGAAGGCGACCGTCGTCTCCGTCTTGCTGGGCAGGCCGGCGAGGTCGTCGATGCCGGTGCTGGCTTCTGTGATCGGCTCCTCGGTCCTCAGCGGTTTGATCTCCGAAACGCTGCCAACCAGAGTCGTCTTGCCTGCTCCGAAGTGGCCGGCGATCAGGATCTTCGCTGACCGGGTCACGGTGGCCGGGAGGTATTGGTGCTCAGACGAGAGCACGGAGTCCATTGAGCACTTCCTCAATAACGCTGATGTCCGGCTGGTCGGCCGGTGCCGGGGTGTTGAGGTGGCCGGTGTCGAGAAGTCCGGAGACGACGATGAGAGCGACGGTGGGGGGCAGATCGAGGAGCGAGGCGATCTCGGCGATCACGATCGGCCCGTTGCAGATCCGCAGGATCCGCCGGGCTTCGACGTCGAGGCCGTGGAGCGGGCGGTCTGCGGCGCGAACCAGGGTCGTCAGGGTCAGGCCGTCGCGGGACGGTGACGAGTGTCCTCGTGTCCGGACATACGCTCGGACCATGTCGGGATCGCGCCGCAGAGCGCTCATGGCCGAGCGCCGCCTTCGTCACCCTTGTCCCTTGCCGGGCTGGACAGTTCCGCACCGAGGCGCTCGGTCAGTCCGTTCATCCGGTAGGTGAGGATTTCGGCGTCCACCGTCTCGGTCGTCGAGACCGCCAACAACGCGTTGTGGCCGACCGTCTTGACGAACAGGAGTCCCTCGTCGAACTCGGCGACGACCTGGCGCAGGCCGTTCTTCTTGCCACCGGTGTACGGGGCCAACGCGACGCCAATGGAGTGAAAGCCGCTGGTGGACGCGGCGACCTTGTCTGCCGTGTCACGGTCCACCGATTCCGAGTAGCCCAGGGCGAGACCGTCCGTGGCCAGCAGGACGGCGTAGCTGACATCCGGCATGCTCGTGAGGTCCCCGAGCATCCAGCCGAGCCTGTTCACCTGCGTCGTCATGAGTCGAGAGGCCTTTCTTCCTGGTCGGGGTGTACGTCGGTGTCCCCGGCGCGATCCTGCGGGGGTGCGGCCGTGCCGCGAGCCTGTCTGTTTGCCTGCTGCCAGGCGCCGATGACCGCGGGCCGGGCCGGTTCGGTACTCGTGCGGCGCCCGGCAGAAGCCTGTTGCTGCGCATGCACCGGTTGGCGAGACGTGCGCGTCGGCAGTCCGTTCTCCGTCAGAGCGGGGGAAGAAGGCGCAGGCGCCGCTACGCGGGCGGGCTGAAGAGCCGGTTCGAGCTCAACCGCAGCAGTGGTGAGAAGGTCCTCGGGCAGGAAGACCGAGGCGCACATCCCGCCGTAGCGGTTGGAGTCCGTGAGCACCACCTTCATGCCATACCGGCGGGCAAGGAGCGCGATCACCGGGAAGCCGACCCTCGGGTGCGCCTCCAGGGTGAGGATGTCGACCTCCTGGCGGCCGTCCAGGATGCGCCGCGCGCGCTTCAGTTCCTCCTCGCTCATGCGCTTGCCGGCGTCGTCGATGAGGAGAGTGATTCCGTGGTGGCCGTGCTGGGCGTTCACCTCCACCTGAGTCTGAGGCGGCGAATAGCGTGCGGCGTTGTCGAGGAGGTGGCTCAGGATGAGCTTCACCGGCCCGACCATGCGGGCGATCACTGCCCGGTCAGACGCATACGGGTGGACCCGTGTGTAGTCGGGAATCGCTCCCTGGGCCGCCCCGACGACGTCCGTGAGTGTGCTGGCGGGCCACCGCTGCCCGAGGAGCCCTCCAGCGAGCACGACGTACGACTGTGCCTGGTGGAGCATCTGCTGGACGCCGTGATCGATCTTGGTCAGCGTCGCGAAGACGGCACTGCCGTGATGTCGGCGGAGCGCCTGGGCCACCTCGCTGCTCACGTTGATGCCGGTGCTCACCATCGCGGTGGCGAACGCCTTGACGGCTGCCTTCGCCGACTCGCGCGCCTCGGCTTCGACTTGCTGACGTGTCGAAACCGCCGTCGCTCCCTGCACTCGATGCAGGTCGGCGGCATACTCCTCGCCGAGCATCCGAAGGTTCTCCACGAAATCCGAACCGGCGAGACAGTCCGGGACCTCGAACTCCGCCGAGGCCGGCTCTGGCCACTGGAGCGAGGCCGCGACCGTTTCGAGGCCCTGCGAAAGCAGCGCGACCAGGGCCGAGTCCTGGGCAGCGGCGGTCTCTTGCCAACGTACGGCCTGAGCACGGTGCTTGGCGGAGAGCCATGCGAAGTATGCGGCCAGCCCGAGCGCGACAACGAGCACCGCGGCCAGACCAACGGATGCCGCGACGGCTGTTTCGTGTCTCATCGGATCTCTCACTGGGGTCGAAGTGGACTGCGACAGAGCAACAGGACCGGCAAGTTGATGGACCGCCGGGCTGGCGACAGTTGGATGGAGTCCAAGGAGGCCCGCTCATGTCGCCCAGGTCATCGGCGGGGGCCTAGAACGTGATCCCGCCGATCATGCGCGCCAGGCTCGTTGTGGCCTCAGAGATCGTTGGCGCGATCGAGGAACTGGCAAGGTAGAAGCCGAGGAGGGTGCAGACCACCGCGTGCCCGGTTTTGAGCCCGCCCTTCTTGATGAGCAGGAACGTGATGATCGCCAAGAGGACGACGGCCGAGACGCTAACCGCCATGCAGGGCCTCCCTGTTGCGCACGCCGGCCGACCGCGTCAGGGCGAGCCAGTGATAGAGCGCGGCGCTGTCGGTGCCTTCCGGATGTCCCTCAGGGGGAAGCAGCCATACCGTCGAGCAGCGCGAGTACCTGGCGACCGGTCTGTCGACCGCGCATTCCCACAGGCGCCCCGCACGGCACACGGTCTGTGGAACGTGCCACCGGTATGCCGTGCCCGCTTCGACCGGGATGTGGATCCGCGAGTGCGCGTGGCAGCAGAGCACCGGCCCCACAGGGAGGCCCCGGCTCCGGGCACCCTCGACCGCACGTAAGCCGACGAGCAGTCCCGCCTGCACGACATCGACGGGCCCGAGTCGCGGCAGCGGACGTGGGGCGAGTTGGATCCTCCAGGGCAGTTCGGTCTGCGCGCACGGCAACGCCGACTCCTGTGAGAGGGGGCGGCGCTGCAACCGCCGCCAGCCGTCCGGCGGCACCACAGGTGCGACTGGCCGCTGGGCTGCGGGCGGATCAGGGACGGCTTCAACTCGGCCTGGCGAGGCAATCACCGGGATCTCCTGTGCGTCCGGACACACTGACTGAGCCGCTTGACCAAGCAACTGATGTCACAAGGACGTTGGCTGATCCCCAAGACTGTTTACTGAAAGGTGATTACGCACATTCCGAGGGTGATATCACTGAGGTGATTCCGGTTCCAGAAAGGCCAGGAACCACATGCGCTCGGCCGGGGGAGGAAAGAGTGCTTCAGCAGGCGCAGCGACGCTGTGACCGGTGCGGCTGCCCCCTGAGCCAGTACAACACGGACAATTTCTGCGCCGCCTGCCTTCGCTCACGAACACGGCAGAAACACACCCCTACTATCCCGGAACACATCTGGAACGACCCAGATGTGCGAAACGCGCTCGCGGCTTGGGATTTCGGCCGAGCCAGCCGCCTCATCCGACTCCGCGGTGGTCTCCGCCAAGAGGACATGGCCCATCTCACGGGCCTGAGCCAGGCGTTCCTGTCCATGCTGGAGAAGGGCAACCGCCGCCTCACCAACATCGACAAGATCGTCGAGTTCCTCACCGGCCTTGGTGTACCCGCCGACCTGGTCGCCCTTCCCCTCCCGCACACTGCCGCCTCAGCAGCACAGGAGCAGCCGGTCCAGTTCGTCGGCGACGCCGATCCCAGCCTGCCCTGGACTGCGGCCCGTATGGTGGCAGCACTGGATACCGCGGTAGGAGGCAGCGGGATGGACCGTCGACGATTCCTCACCGCGAGCGGCGTCGCCCTCACCGCGTTCGTGAACGCGTGGGACATCGCCGAAGCCGAACCCCTTCATCGAGCAGCAGCGGGAAGCCGCCTCTCCCACGACCTCCTCGATGGTCTCCAGCGCACCACCGACAACCTGCGAACCATGGACGCCAGCGACGGCAGCGGCACCCTCACCAGTCTCGGCAACCGCCATCTCCAGTTCCTCCAGCACCTCCTGGAAGAAACGTCGTACGACGAGGCCACAGGGCGACGGCTGGCGGCGATCATCTCCGACACCGCCACCCAGACAGGCTGGTTCGTCTTCGACTCAGGCGATCGCGACCGCCCACTCAGTTACCTCTATGCCGCACTCCGCGCCGCGAAGGCCTCTCAAGACATACGGCTCGGCGCCGGCGCCCTGTCCTACATCGCCATCCACGGCTACTCCACCGGCGCTCCGCACCACGCCGTCACCGCGGCACAGCGGGCCCGCCACAAGATCAGGAAACTCGGCACGCCCGCGCTCGAAGCGATGCTGCTGACCCGACAGGCCCGCGGGCACGCCAAACTCGGCGAACGCCAGGCGGCCCTCGCCGCACTCGGAAGAGCCGCTGAACTCTGCGCCCAAGGCCGCTCGGAGTACGACCCGCACTGGCTCTACTGGGTCAACGAGGGCGAGATCCACGGACAGGCCGGCAGCTGCTACCTGGACCTCGGCGACCCCCGCAGCGCCGTGGCCAGCTTCACGAAGGCCCGGGAGGCGCTCAACCCAGCGGACCACCGCACGAGGGGCCTGTTCCTCTCCCGCGCCGCAACCGCCCACATCGAGCAGGGCGACGTCGAAGCCGGCTGCGCCACAGCGCACGAGGTCCTCGACCTCGCCGAGAAGCTTCAGTCGGCACGGTTCGACAGTCACGTCACGAGCATGATCCAACAACTCCAGCCCGTCGCCCACAGCCCGTACGCTCAAGACGTCCTGGAACGACGCGCCGTCGTGACGGCAACAGGGAGCCGAACTTGACCGACGCCAGGCAGATTCTCGTGCTGTGGGACATCGACCGCACGCTCCTGTACGTCGGTGACATCGATCGACAGGTGTACCGGGAAACCTTCGCGGAGATCGTCGGACGTCCTGCGGAACGCCTTCCGGCCCGCGGCACCGGCGTCACCATGCCCCTCGCCATTCGCTCCCTGCTCCTGGACAACGGCGTCCCCGAGGCAGACGTCCACGGCCTGGTGCCACGCATGGTGGGACTCCTGCCGCAGCGCCTCGCCGCGCACGCCGACGACCTTCGTGAGCAAGGCGTGCTCCTGCCTGGCGCCGTGGACGCACTCAAGGCCGTGCACGCCCAACCGGATTGCGTTCCTACCGTCGTCACGGGAAACCTCAAGCCCAACGCACTATTGAAGCTCGAAGCGTTCCACCTCGACGGGTACCTTGACACGGAGATCGGCGGATACTCCTCGGACGACGACCACCGACCAGCTCTCGTCGCCGTCGCACAGGAGCGAGCCCAGGCCAAGTACGGAACCACCGCCTTCAGCCGCTCCAACACGGTCATCATCGGAGACTCCCTCGAAGACGTCCGTACCGGGCTTGAAGGCGGCGCTCCTGTGATCGGAATCGCCTCTGGCAAGACCACTGCCGCCGAACTCTCCACGGCCGGAGCCGACGTGGTCCTCGACAGTCTCGAAGACCTCCCACAGCTCCTGGACGCCATCGTCAAAACGACACTCGGCCGCGTCTGAGGCGGCTGCCCCTGCAGAGCGAGCGCCTCAACTGCCCGTATTACATGAGTGATACCGGCACGCGCGTACCCCGCCTACGCTGTCGGGCGCAGACGAGAAACGGGGGTGCGATGCCAAGGCACGCTCGCGGATGCGCTGACTGCGGATGCCGCTTGAGCCAGTACAACGATGAGGACTGGTGTTCCGCGTGTGCACGCGGCAGGCGTCTCGACACCCGCCTTCAACGCCGCGTTCCAGACACCGTCTGGCAGCATCCGGAGGTCCAATCCGCCATCGCCGCATGGGACTTCGGGCGCGCGAGCCGTCTCATCCGCGAGCGGGCAAAGCTTCGCCAGGACGACATGGCCCACATGACGGGGCTCAGCCAGGGTTTCCTGTCCATGCTCGAAGCAGGGACCCGCCGACTGACGACCCTCGACAAGGTCGCGAGGTTCCTCAACGGCATCGAAGCACCCGCCGCCTTGCTCCCCCCACCGTTCCGTGAGCATCACGCAGCCCTCACTCCACCGCCGTTGTCGCACCCAGGACCGCCCGCCGTCGATCTCCAGGTCGCGACCGGCGAGCAGGCGGCAGACCTCTATGAGCTCGCGATACAAGCTGCGGCCCAATCACTGCAGTTCGCGGAAGTGGCCACGAAGAGCAACGTGAGCGACGTCGAACTTGAGGGGCTGGAGTCCAGGATCACCCGGATCGCGACGGACTACGTCCACGCTCCGCTGTACCCGCTCTTCCACGACCTGCTGTCGACGAGAGACCAACTCTTCTCCCTGCTGAGCGGCCACCAACCACCTGGCCAAACCCGCGAGTTGTACCTCCTCGCCGGCACGAGCTGCCTGCTCCTCGCCCACGCGTCACAGAATCTCGGCGACCAGGACTCCGCTGTCGCCCAACTCCAGACAGCCGGGACGCTCGCCGAGCACGCCGACCACGACGATCTCCGGGCATGGGTCAAGGGCACAGCCGCACTGATCGCGGAGTGGTCGACCCACCGGCACACAGCCCTTGAGTACACGCAACAGGCGATCCGGTTCGCCCCCGTCGGCGAGACCCGGGTCAGAACCGCGGCGATCGGGGCCAGGGCTGCGGCACGCGTCGGAGACCGGAACACGGCCCTGGCAGCGCTCAAGGAGCTTGAGCAGGCCCGCGAACAGCGAACAGACCCCACCGGGCTAACCAGGTTCGGAGGGTTGCTCACTTTCCCGGAAGCCAAGCAGGAGTACTACATCGGTGGAACGTACGCCCTCCTCGGCGAACACGAGAGGGCCGAGCAGCACGCCGCCGCCGCAATCGATCTGTACGAGATGGGCCCGAGGGAGCAGCGGTCGTACGGCGACGAAGCCCTGGCGCGCCTCGACATCGTCACGGCGCGCATCGCCACTGGAGAGATCGAGGGAGCCGGCGAGCAGCTCCAGCCCATCCTGGAGCTGCCGGTGGAGCGCCGTATCCGACAGCTCGGCGACTCGGTGCAGGGAGTGGCTAGGCTTCTGGAAGAACCGCGGTTCGCCCGCGACCGAACCGCCCGCGAACTTGCGGACGCGACCCGCGGCTATCAGGTGATCGACACGAGAGCGAGGGCCCTCACCTCATGACAATGATGGTCTCTCCTGAGTCCGCCGCCCTCATGGCCTGCCGAGCGTCGGGGCTGCCAGACCGTTCCCTCACCCAACTTCACCGCCACGCCACTTCTGTGTTCCTTCTTGCTGCAGAAGGCGTTGTAGTACGTGTTAGTCCAATCTCGCAGCAGCGGCGCCTCGAAACCGCCGTGTCACTGGCACGCTGGCTCGTCGCGAACGACTTCCCGGCGACAGAGCCTGTGGACATCCCCCAGCCGGTGGCGTACGGCCCGTACGTTGTCACCTTCTGGCAGCACTACCCGCAGCCTGACCACGGCGCGCCACCGGCTGGGCGCTTGGGCGATCTCCTACGGGCCCTGCACGACCTGCCACCCCCGCCTCTGGTACTGCCGAAGTATCGACCACTTACGTCGTTCAAGAATGCCGTGGACCACAGCACGTACCTGGCGCCGCAACAGCGAGAGTGGCTGACGGCCAGGAGGAAGGAACTCCTGGACGCTTACGGGAAGCTCGACTTCCCCTTGGGCCACGGCCATATCCACGGTGACGCATATCCAGGCAACACCCTCTGGGACGGTCAGGGCGTCAGACTTGGCGACTGGGACGAAGCAGCATTCGGCCCACGCGAGATCGACCTGGCCAATACGTTCCAAGGGGTCCGCTTCGGGCGTACCGCCGGAGAACTGGACAACTTCAGCGAGCAGTACGGCCAGGACATCCGACAATGGTCCGGCCTCTCGGTTGTCTGCGAAATCCGAGACCTTCACACACTTGGATCCTTCGTTCGGCGTGCGGATCGAGGAGATACTGCCGCAGCCCAGCAGTTGTCGTACCGCATAGAGACTCTCAGGAACATGGACGCCCAAGCCCGATGGGGCGCCGCCTGAAAGAGCACAGACCGGGATGGACCGAAGCTCAGGCCCGTTCCACGTCTTCCGGTACGAGTCGGCTCGTGAACCCGTCGCTACGCAACCGTTCGAAAGCCGCCGCCACGTCGTCGGGAATCTCCTGCGCGATCATGAACCCTTGCCGCGGGTACACCATGAGCCGCTGCTGGGCCCCCACCAGCATGTCGATGACCAGGCGGGCATCCTGGATCGAATCGACGTATTCGGAGAGTGTCATGGGCGTGGAGGCGCTCACCCACTCGACGTCCGGCCAGAGCTTTCGCGCCGTCGCATAGGCCCGCCGTTCCTCGTACGGCTTGCTGACCAGCAGGACCGACGATACAGGAACGCGCTGTTCTTCCAGGAGAGCGCGGGAGAAGCGGATGTTCTCGCCCGTGTTCCGGGCCTTCGGCTCGACGATGATGGCGTTCTCAGGAACCCCGAGCGCCACCGCACGGTCCCGATAGTGTTCGGCCTCACCTCGGGGCATGCGCTCACGCGTCGTACGGCTGGTCGCTCCGGTGAAGACGATGAGCGGCGCCATGCCACGGTGGTAGAGGTCCGCGGTGGTGTCGGCCACTCCCAGGTCGTGGCTGCCGAGTCCGATCGCCACGGAGCAAGGTCGCAGCTCGTGACCCATCTGCTGGAAGTCCCACAGCTGCCGAGCATCCGCCCATGCCTGCGTTGAGATCACTTGCTCTCGTCCTCCGTGTTCGCCGAGGACCGCTCCCCGCCCTTGCCCTCCGATGGGGCCAGCCTACGTTCCAGATCACGGACGCCCTCAGACGATGGTTCTCCTGCCGCGCGCGCTCACGCCGTGTGACACTCGATCGACCAGGCTGAGGGGGCGTGCCAATGCGGGGAATGACCGACCATCTGCCGTTCGGCAAACGAGTCCGGTTCTACCGGAAACGCCGGGGCCTGAGCCAGCGCCAACTCGGCGAACTTCTTGGACGTTCCGAGGACTGGGTGTACCGGGTCGAGTCCGAACGCATACCGGTGAACAACGTGAAGATGCTCGCGGACCTGGCACACGCTCTGCGAGTACACGTTGAGGACCTTCAGGGCACGCCGACGCTCTTGGACGACCACGGTCGTCACACGGCCAGCATTCCGGCGATTCGCACCGCACTCATGCAGTCACGCCGACTGGCGGGCTCGCTGTACGACGGCCGTGAAACCGTACGCCTCGAACGTCTCTCCTTCTCAGTCGACGAAGCCTGGGGGCTCTATCAGAATTGCCAGTTCGCGCGCCTTGGAGAGTGCCTGCCCGGGCTACTCGCGGACGCCCGGCTGGCGACACGGGAACGCGCAGCTGGCGCCGAGCACGTCGAGGCACTCCGGTTGTTCGCACTGACCTGCCACGTGGCAGCAGTACTTCTACGAAAGTTGGGCGAGACCAACCTGGCCTGGACCGCTGTGGACCAGGGCGACATGGCGGCCTCACAGTCCGAAGACCCCGCCACGATGCTCGCTCTGCGCCGAGGTGTCGCGCATGTCCAACTCGGCGCCGGCATGCCGGCTGAGGCGGTGAACGTCACCCTTGACGCGGCAGACGACCTCGAACCCGGCTGGTGGCGCTCCACACCGGCTTCCCTCTCCCTGTACGGGATCCTGTTCCTCAACGGGGCCGTCGCGGCAGCCCGGATGCGGAACCGGGCGCTGGCGGATCACATGATGGGGAAGGCCCAAGAAGCAGCACACCTCCTCGGCGGCGACTCCAACGAGATGTGGACCTCCTTCGGCCCCGGCAACGTCGAGATCCACCGGCTCGCGCTCGCCCTGGAATTCGAGGACGTCCAACTTGCCGTGGACATAGCGCCGAGAGCCAGGGCGGCAGGATTGCCGGTGGAGCGACAGGGGCGGGCGCGACTGGATGTTGCCCGTGCCTATGCCGAGGCAGGGCGGACAGATGAGGCGGTAGACCATCTCAAGCGTGCCTATCGAACCGCTCCCGAGCAGATCAAGGCACACGAGTTCGCTCGGGACCTGGCGCGTCGGCTCCACAAGCGATCCCGCCGTCGCGATGTCCAGGACCTGGCCATGCGGCTCGGCGCCATCAAGTAGCGCCTGCCGTAGAAGGGTTCATTGACGGACCCGGAAAATTCTTCCGGGTCCGGCCCCCTGGAGGGACCTACGGTCTTCACGACCAAGCCACCTGCGCGGGGAGGCAACAGAGTGACTGTGGCGTACCGGACGGGCGATGGTGTCGGCGACGCGATGGTGCTGCGCTGGAGCCACCACCCGCGATGCGTTGGACTCGCCCGCAGTGAACTTCGCAAAGTGCTCTGCGTATGGGGCTGGTCAAGCTTGGAAGACGTGGCTGTCCTCGTCCTGTCGGAACTCTTCACCACTGCCTTGCGCCAAGCCAAGATCCTGACGATTGGGGAGATCGAGACCCGCTACGTACGCGTAGGGCATGCCCTACGGATCGAAGTGCACAACGCTGTCGAAGAGCCACGTCAACCGATTGCTGACGTTCCCGACCCTCAGCGTGTCTGCCGGGTGAGGCTCCTCAAGGTACTTGCCGACCGCTGGGGCGAGCAGTGCTCAGGACCAGGCAGAACCGGTTGGGCGGAGTTGGATCTCCCGTCGCGGATCGGCGCCCGGCATGCCGGCTGACGGCCGCGATCGCGCGGAGAGCGAAGTGGAAACCACGAGACCGATGGTTCTCGACAGACCATGCACGCCGATGCTATTGCCACTGCCTGGGCGCTGCTCGGCCCCATATCACTCACGTTATATCACCAGCGAGATGTGCCCTTCCGGCAGTTTCGGAGCACTCTGCCTTGGACACTCCGATCGATGCCCCATCTCCCTTATTCCGCAAGCCAGTTCGGCCATTATCAGGCTGAAATTGTGCCTGGTTGTACGACCTAGACTCAAGGTCGTTCGCCCGGCGTCAGCTGTCCGTCACCACAGGGTGCATACAGCTGTGCGCTGCGGCCTGGGCGCCGACCGATGCGCGCCCGATTCCGACGAATGAAAGAGGGATGTCCCGTGCCCGAGAAGGTCACCAAGGACAAAGTGCTGTGCTACGTCGTGCGCGACGGAAAGCTGCTGGTGTTCCGGCACACCGACTACACGTACGAGGAAGTCGGTATCCAGGTCCCGGCCGGCAGCATCCGCGCCGGCGAGACACCGGAGGCGGCGGCGCTGCGCGAGGCTCGCGAGGAGACCGGCCTGAAGGACTTCAAGATCGTACGGAAGCTCGGCGAGACCGAGTACGACATCAGCCCGTACCGGTTCGAGCTCCAGCGGCGCCACGTCTTCCACCTGGAACTGACCGAGCCCACCCGGGAGCGGTGGATGAGCCAGGAGGACCACGACGGGGAACAGGAGCCCACACACTTCGAGTGCTTCTGGATCCCGTTGGAAGCCGCCCACATCCTCCAGTCCGGCCAGGGCGCCTTGCTGGGACGCCTGTACGACTGATCCCTGTCCGGTCACGGCCCCCAGGAGGCAGCCGATGCACCGCACCATCGAACAGCACGACTTGATCACCCAGCTGTACCGCGGCCTGGACGCCGAGGAGACCGACAGCGCCGTATCGGTGATCTTGAAGTTACGCGGTGAGACCTGCGACATCGACTGCCTGTACTGCTACGAGAAACGCAAGGAGGCCCCGGGAGGAGCCCGGATCGACGCCGGCCAGGTTCGCCGACTCGCCGAGCTCTTCCAGGGGCGTCCACTCGCCGTCGAACTCCACGGCGGCGAACCACTGACCGCCGGTCGTGACCACGTCGCCGACATCCTGCGCGAACTGGCTGCCCAGCCCGGCGTGGTCCGCGTCTCGCTCCAGACCAATGGCGTACTGCTCGCCGAGGAGTGGCTGGACCTCTTCGACAACCTGTACCCGGACCTTGAGATCGGCATTTCCCTGGACGGGGATGCGGCGGGCAACGCCTGGCGAGTCGGCTACGACGGTCAGCCGGTCTACCCGCGAGTCGCCACCGCGCTGAGACTGCTGGCCGCCCGGGGCCGGAAGACCGGCGTGATCGCCGCTGTCACCCCGGCCGTACTCGGCCGTGCCGCGGCGGTCCTGGACCACCTCGCAGGCTTCGAGGCGGTCAACGCCGTCAGCTTCGTGCCCTGCTTCGACACATCCGTCCAGCGTCCGACCGCAGGCCAGGGACGCCGTCGTCCGGCAAGCAGACGGCTCCAGGACGCTGCCGTGCGCGGCCCCGGCGGTCCAGACTGGTCGATCAGGCCGACCGAGTACGCCGAGTTCGTGCTCGCCACCACCATCCGGTGGATCGACGCCGGGCACTTCGCCCGCATCAAGCTGGAGCCGGCCGTGTCCGCCATCCGGCGGCTGCGCGGGCTGGACACCGGCTTCTGCCACTTCTCCAACCTGAAATGTGACCACGTCTTCACTCTCTACCCGGACGGTCGACTCGGCAGCTGCGACGAACTGCCCTGGCCCCAGGCCCAGCTCACTCGCCTCGACCAGGCCCCCGATCAGGCCGGTGTCGTCGCGGCCCAGCGGCGGCTGCCGCTGCTGAACCAGGGCAAGGCCCTGATGGAGCGGTGCACCACCTGCGCGTACCAGTCCGCCTGCGGCGGCGGCTGCGTGGCTACCCGCTGGCGCCACGAGCAGGCCGGGGACCAGGACTCCTACTGTGACTACCGGATACGGATGATCGACGGCATTGCCGCGCTCCTCGCACAACCCGCCCACCCTGCCGGTGCCTGGTGCCGTACCGCGCGCTGGCGTCCCCGCGTCCCGAACAGCATGCGTGACGTCGGCACCTTCCTCACGCGATGGGACCGCCCCGATGTGGCCAGGACTCCTGTGCGGCTTCAAACCAGCGCGCACGGCAACATCAACATGGTCGGGCTACCCGGCGTCCATGAGGCCGATGACCTGGATCCGGCCCACGCCCAGTGGCACGAGGCGATCGAGCCCGGGGTGCGGTCTCTGGTCGACGTCGTCACCCGCGCGTGGGGTTGTGTCACGTACGACAGCTGCCAGGGCCATCCCTATACCGGTCTCGACCTGGTGCCCACCGAACGGCGGGTTGGCATCATCCCGCGTGGTCCCGCCGAGTACGCCCAGGTCGCCGCCGCGCTGTGCCGCGCGGTCACCGCGGCCACCCCCGCCTTGCCCACGGCGGTGCAGGTGACCGTCGGGCGCGCAGAGCTGACGTGCGAGGCCACGAGCCGGACGGTCCCGGTGCTCGACTTGGCATTCCGGCCGGCTCCCGGCCATGGCTGGTCCGCGTACTTCGATGCCGTTGGCGCGGCTACCGAGGCCGTCGTGAACACCCTGTGCGACGAGGACCCTTCGGCGGGCTGCGGATGCTCCTGCCCGATGCCACAGGCTGCCGCGCACACCCCGGAGGAGGCGCTGGCATGAGCAGAGCCGCAGGCGCTCTGACGGTGCACCAGTTACTGGGTCGGATCGTGTACTTCCACGCCCTGTTCATCGAACCTGCGCTCGGGCCCAGCCCACTGTCCGGGCCGGGCTCTGCATGCTGCAACCACGCTGCCGCCCCCGGCCGTCGCGCCGTCGCCGACCTCCTGCCGGACTCCGCTTGGACAGCACTCGTCGAGGTCGCGACCACCCTCCCGGAGCACTTCCGACCGTGTCCACACGAAACCGGCGCGTGCTGTGCAACCTGCCGCATCACCTCCGCCGCCGAAGCGGTTGCGGCCGGTTGGGCGCAGACCGAATTCCGGAGTTACTGGCAGGCAGAGCCCGGCGAAACGCTCCTGCGCGCCTGCGGGCAGGCGGCGGCAGCCCGGCTCGGGCGGGTCTTCGCCGACTGGCAGACGGCCCACTGCCCGACGCTGGGCCAGCTCACCACCTTACCCGCGGATACGGAGGCACTCCCGAGGACAGAGGAGCTGCCGCTGACTCGTGAGCTGCTGGCCCTGTGGGCCGACCCGACCGCCACCACCCGTCATCCCGTGGCCAGCTGGCTCAACCACTGCACCGGCTTGGACGACGTCCGCCGTGTGCTCGAAATCAGGAGGAACGGCTCGTGATCCACATTGCCGAGACGGTCACGGTCGGCAGCATCGAGGGATTCCTCGACACCGAGGAACGGACCCGACTCGCGACCGTGATGACCAGGTTCCTCACCGAAGAGGAGCGAAATCGCTTCGGTGCGGAACGAACCACATCCATCCACGAGATCCCCGGACACTCCCACGAACAGGCCATGACGGTGTACGAGCCGGCCGGAAGGGTGGAGATACCGCAGCTTCCGGCCGAGGCCGAGCAGGTGCTGCAGGATGCCTTCGACCGTACCCGCCCCGCGCTGTCCCGTGTCATGCCGTCGATCACCGCCTGCCGGCCGTGGACGTACGTTGAATACGGCCCCGGCCAGCACATAACAGGCCACCTCGACGGCATCGCCCCCGACCCGCTTGCCTGGCCACGGCAGATCGCTGGGATCAGTGTCGTGATCAGCGAAGCGGAGGCCGGCGGCGCGTTCTACGTCGAAAGCTCCTCAAGCGACCGCCTGTGGGGCACCAGTCTGAACGAGGCCACGGATCGGGGCTACGCAGAAGGTATGTGGCTGGCCCACGACGGAGCCGACCACTCCGCCGACTGGTTCACCACGATGCCCCGCACCAGGTGGAGCACGAGTCCCGTCCCGGGCACCGCCCTGCTGTACGGCTCCCAACTCACCCACGGCACCGAGCCGGTGGCGCGCGGCCGGGTTGCGAAGTTCATCAGCTGGCTCATCGCCGAGAAGCACGTGGGGTGAGCCGCATGCTGCTGGCGTTGGAGGGGATCGCTGGAGCCGGGAAGAGCACGCTGCGCGACCGGCTTCTGTCCTCGGCTGCGGCCGAGGACATCCACCTCGGGCACATCGGCCAGTTCGCCTGGCTGTCACTTGAGGCCACACGCTCTCTCATCGGCCTGCGGTCCGGCCGCCCGGCGGAGACCAGCGAGCAGGCGGTGTCCGCCGCTCGTCGCGATCTGGAACTCCACGCTCGTCACAACCTTGCTCCTGCCCTGTCCATGGGTCCGGTGGTCGCTGACCGTCTCACCCTCTCGACCGCCTGTCTGCTGGCGCTTCTGCACGAGCGTCCCGTCGCCGACTACGTCCGCCAGCTGGCCGAGGTGACGCCCGCGCGGGCGGAGCTGACCGTCCTGCTGACCACCCCACCCGAGCTGTGCCATGCCCGGCTCTCCAGTCGGGCCGCATCGCGCCGCTTCGGCGAGGACCCGCCGACGGCCGCCCGGCTCGCCGATCTGTATGAGCAGGCCGCCACCGTCTGGACCGAGGAGACCGGACTGCCCGTACTGCGACACCCATGTGTCGCCGAGCCGGATCTCGACCTGCTGACCGCCGCTTGCCTGGACCGGATGCATGCAGCCGTTCGCCAGGCAGCGCGACTGTGAGGAGCTGCCCCATGCAACTGCATCCCCTCCATCCGGCTGCCTGGGTCCTTGACCAGATCGCTGACGCCGGCTGGTACGTACACGACCTGCTGGCCTTCACCCGCGCGAGCACCCTGGTCCTCGCCAGCCGCGACGACGCGCCCCCGGTGGTCCTCAAGGCCGGCTTCGGCAGCAACCACGTCCTGGCCGAGCTCGACGAGAACACCCGCCGGGCCGCCTACGGCTTCTACTGGTACGCGGAGATGACCGAGGTCGAACGGGCCCTTACCCACGCGGACTTCCGCCACGAGATCGCCGTCGCCCGCACCGCTGCTGGAGCCGAACGGGTCGTGCCGTTACTGGAGGAAGGCAGTACCGACCGGTTCAGCTGGTACACCATGCCGTACTGCCCTGGCGGCAACTTCCGTCCCTTCCTGGCAGCCACGACCGGTGACCGCGACGGGGTAGCGGCCGGGCTGGGCATCCTTGCCGACGTCGCCGAGGGACTGTGCGTCCTCCACGAGCGCGGGATTGTTCACCGTGACGTCTACCAGGAGAACATCCTCATCCGTGACGGCCGCGGACTGATCACCGACCTGGGTGCGGCCCGCCGCACCGACACCCCGCGCGGGCCCGTGGCCCGGGGCCCCGAGGTGCACTGGCCTCCCGAGTACGCGACCTCCTACGACCGTGCCACCCCGGCCGCCGACACCTTCAGCCTCGCGGTCCTGGTCTACCGCTTCTTGTGCGCGGACATACCTCGTCACGGCCATTCCCGGCTCGACACCGCACCGCCGGTCCTGCGTCCGACGATCTCCGCAGCTCTCACCCACGTGCCGCAGGACCGGCCTGCGATGAGCGACCTTCGCGACGCCCTGTGCCAAGCAGTCCCCCGACAGCCGCGCAAGCTCAGCGCGGTCACTGCCCCGCCCTCTCCCGAAGGGACGACGCGGTGAAATCCGCACGCTCGCCGCCGCATCACTGGCTCCAGCAGGTGCACGGCCTCAAGACCCCCCGTTTCGGAAAGGATGAGCATGCTCATGGACAACGACCGGATCAGCGACTTCCTCGCCGCCGTGGACGACCTGCGCGGCGACGACGAGACCGTCCGCAGCACCGCCCACACCTCCAGCGTCTCCGCCGAGGGCTGGCCGACGACCGAGATCAGCACGGACAACACCGTCTGATCATCGGGCACCACACCGGCGGCACGCCGCCCGTGAGCACCTCCTGGGGCCGGACCACCGCGGTCCGGCCCCAGGCCCAGCCCAGTCGGAAGGACCTACGCTGTGGACGCGCCTGCCATCGCCTTTTCGTTCGCCCCCATCCAAATCCTGCATCGCGACCGCACTCTCCGGATCCGCGCTGTCATCCGGTCCGCCGCCCCGGACTCGGCCGACGCCCTTGGGCCTCCGGAAACGGAGGCAGCCGACTACTGCCTGGCCCACCACGTCCTTGAAGGCGCCGAAGCCGCCGCTCGCGCCAGTGACACCACCACCTTCGACTGGTACGCCAGCCACACGGACGCGAACACAGCAGCGATGTCCACCCCCACCGCGGTCGGCCCGCGCATCATGGTCGCCCCCGACCTTGGCCGCCTGCCCCGCTCGGAAATCTCCGAGACTCCGTATTACGTGCTCGGCCCTGACACCATCGCAGCCGGACCGGACCTGCGGGAACTGGCCGCCACTGCCTGCTCCATGGGCGCACAGACCGGATTCGGCGACCTGCTGGCCGCGCACGCCGTCGTCCTGGTTCTGCTGCGGCACAAACAACTCGGCGACGCCCTCGACAGCTGGACCATCACCCGCCTGCCCGGCACCGTCTTCTGTGACCACGTCGACGAGCCCGTCGTCCTGGCCCGCGACCTCATCCACGAAGCCGGCCACAACTGGCTCAACGACGCGCTCACGGCCACCGCCACCAAAGTCAGCGACGAAGCCCGGTTCCACTCCCCGTGGAAGCAGATGATGCGCCCTGCTTTCGGCTTCCTGCACGCCTGCTGGGCCTTCCCCCTCACCATGATCTACACCGCCCGTGTCCTGCCGCAGACGACCGGCACCCTGCACCGGTTCCTGACCGCCTACCTCGCCCAACAGCGCGACCTGCTCGCCCCGACAGCCGCCGACCACGCTCACGCGCTCACCCTCATCCCCGACACCGGCCTGCGCCAGCGTCTGCACGCCGTCCACCACGAGGCTCTCAGCCTGTGACAAAGACGAGTGCCTCCGCCGCTACGCCTGCCACCATTCCTACGGACCGAACCCATGAGCCCGGCCTGATCCTGCGTGTTCACGCTGCCAACCGACCACCGGCACAGACGTACACCGGAGTGGCGAGCGTCGAACTCGGCACGCCCGTCGGGGAGAACACCGTCTTCAATGTCGGCTCCGTGGCCAAGCAGATCACCGCGTACCTGTGCGTGCGCGCTGCACGTGACCGGCTGCTCGACCTGGACCGGCCGGTCGGCGACATCCTGCCGCGCTTCCAGATCCCCGACGTGACCATCGGCGACCTCATCCGGCACAACGGCGGCATCCGCGACGCCGAATCCATGCTCTCTCTGGTCGGTTTCCGCGACCTCGATCACTACACCGCCGACGACCTGCTGCAACTGGCCTACCGTCAGGGCCACCGAGCCGTCGAGCCCGGCCGCTTCTTGTACAGCAACACCGGATATCTCCTCCTCGGCGCAGTCCTCAGGCACGTCCACGACGCTGCATTACAGGAAGTTGCCGATGAGCAGGTCTTCACCCCGCTCGGCATGACCGCTGCTCGATTCAAGAGCGATCCGCGTGAGGTCATCCCCGGCGCCGCCGCCAGCTACCGGGGCACCACCCCCGGCTGGCTCCACCAGGAGCGCCCGGTCGCCCTGCCCGGCCCCGGCTCGCTGTGGTGTTCCGCCGCAGACCTCGACCAGTGGCTCGACCACCTGCACCACGAATGGCAACCTTGCGCCGATGCCGCACTCCCATTCGAGCGGCAACTCGGCTATCGGCCCAGCGACCACCCTCCGTTCACGTACGGAGCCGGCCTGTACGCCAGCCGCGGCCCCAGCCGCACCGCCGTCTTCCACTACGGTCACGAACAGGGGTTCTCCGCGGCCACCCACCTCACCAGCTCAGGACTCCGTGTCATCTGCCTGTCCAACCATGCTGGAATCGCTGCCGACAGCGTCGTCGCCACCGTTCTTGCCAACCTCGATCCCTGCTCCACAGCGGACATCGGCGAAGTTCTGTCCCGATCCGTGCAGCGCCGATCCGAGCCACCGCCCTCGCCGACGAACCACTCCGACGCCGACCCGCCACACACCCCTCTCGGCACATACGCCTGCGACGACGTGCCCGGCACCGTCCGCCTGACCCGCAGCGAGGACTCGCTGTACCTGTGGCGTCGAGGCACACGCGACCGCCTTGCCCGCACTGGGTCCGCGACGTACACGGGGGACGGCTACACGCTCACGCTCCCTACCGCCACGTCGGGCGACGACAAGCTGGCGATCAACGGCTTCGTCCTCGATCTCGACCGCGCACCCGGACTGCACTACCGACGACGCCCGGACTGACCTGGCCGAAGCCGCAGTTCCGCCAGAACTCGGGCGCCGAGCCGAGTGCTGCTGGATCACTGGAGAGATATCACGGCCGTGATGTGCGAAGTCCGCCAACCAGCGGCAGGGTTAAGCCCCGGAGACTCCATGGCTGGCGTCGCGGAGCACGTGGTTCCGCAAACACAGGCACGTCAGCCGGACACGCGGCGCACCGCGCCGCCGACGAGCACCGCCCCTGCACCACCCGAGAACGCCTCAAACACGGGGCGGTTTCTGGCGCCCACCGCGCCAGACAGCACCACCACTCAGCGGCTGCGTCCCCTGCAGCCGCAGGATTCCCGGGCCACTCGCCTACCGAGGGCCCCGATGAGAGGAGACCCGAGTGACCACGACCGCGAAGAGTACAAAGGCCAAGAAGGAGGGCGGCGGGACCAGTGTCGGCCTGCTGGTCGCCGTCGAGCAGCTCGCCGTGGCCCACGACCGCAGCGAGGCGGAACGGTCCGACATCACCAGTTCGCAGAACAGCGCGGGCGATGACGGCGACAACCGCGACCTGAACCTTCCCAAGGAGTAGGAGGAACCATGGAGCACCGGCTCGTCACAGGTATCGAGAAGGCGCTCGGCTGGGGCGGGCCGGGGCCCGTGGGCACCGCGTTCGCTCGCGGGCACCTCGCCGACCCGGATCTGATCGCCCGGCTGATGACCCCGAACCGGCTGCTGGAGACCATCCGGCACCGCCAGCTCGCCAACCCCCAGCTGCGCTGCTACGCCGAGGGAGACGAGGTGCACCCCTCACTCTTCCTGTCGACGAACGTCAACCGGCGCAGGCAGGCCGTCAGCCAGGCCGACATGGCGGCCCTCGGCCGGATCCTCAACGGCGGCGGAACCGTGGTCCTGGACCACGTCGACTCCTTCGACCCGACCCTCGAAGTCGCCTGCCGCGCGCTGGGCTGGTGGTCCGGCGAGCTCACCTCGGCCAACGCCTACCTGGCCGTCGGCGACACGGACGGCTTCAACCTGCACTGGGACGACCACGACGTAATCGCCGTCCAGCTCTCCGGCGAGAAGTCCTGGGAGGTCCGAGGCCCCTCCCGCCCAGCACCGATGTACCGCGACGCCGAACGCAACCTCACTCCGTCGGAGGAGGTGCTCTGGAAGGGCACCATGCAGGCCGGCGACGTCATACACATACCCCGCGGCTTCTGGCACACCGCAACGAGGATCGGCTCCGGCGACAACGGCCACTCCCTCCACGTGACCTTCGGCCTCACCAAGCGCACCGGTGTGACCTGGGCCAACTTCCTGTCCGACGCCGCGCGCGCCGACGAGGACTTCCGTACGGACCTGGAGCGCAGCGACGACACCGTCGACGGCGACGTGCTCGCCACGAAGCTGACCGCCCTCGCCCGCGAGTACGACCCCAAGCGATACCTCGCGGAACTGCGCGCGAACACGCCGCCCGCTCGGCACATGCCCCACATCCCGGTGTTCGGCCCGCTCCAGTACACCGCGGCTGTCACGGAGTTCGAACCCGTCATCACACCTTCTGGCGACACGGTCCAGGTGGTCGGCGGCGGCAAGCGCCTCACCTTCCACAGCCGCGCGGAACCCGCCCTTCGCACTCTCCTGTCCGGGCACCCAGTGCGCCTCACCGACGACGACCAAGACCTCACCACGCTCGCCGAGAACCTGATCCAGGAGGGGCTGTGCGCACCGCTGACCGTCGAATCGCTCTCGGCCTACACCGAACTCGTCACACCCGACACCTTCTAGAAGGCGCCCTGGAGCAGGGTGTCACTGACCTCGACACCGCGTTCAACTACCACCACTTCACCTCCCACCGGACCCTCGCGGCGATCGCCGACGACCTGCTCGCCGCCTTCACCATCTCCACGAAGGTCGGCTACTTCCCCGACGGCCACGACCTCGACCCGGCGCGGCTTCGCGCTGCCGTCGAGCAGTCGGCCCAGGAACTCGGCCGTACGCCGGACACAGTGCTCCTGCACAACCCCGAGTCCTCGGTCGCCGGCTTCGCCGGCGCCTGCGCCGCGCTCCTGGAGATGCGCGAGTCGGGACTCTGCAAGAGCTGGGGGCTCTCCAGCTGGGACCCTCGGTCTCTCCTCGATGCCAGCTGGGAGATTCCACGCCCGGACGTGGCGATGGTCCGCGCCGGCCTCACCGTCTCCGCCGGGATCCTCAACGCGGTGGACGAACTCGTCGACCGCGCAGGGATCACAGAGCTGTGGGGAATGGCTCCCTTCGCGGGGAACGCGGACGACCCGATCTGGCAGACCGTGGACACCTCCACGTTTCTCGTCCCGGGACAGCAGTGCAGCACGCTTCAGGCAGGCGTCGCCGCAGCGTTCGCGATACCCGAAGTCACCCGTCTCGCGGTCGGCACCTCCCACGTCGAGCACCTCGCCGAGGCTGTCGGTGGCTCGCGACTTGAGGTCAACACCAAGACGGTGACGGTGTATCGGGCGCTGCTGCGCGAGAGGGCTACCGTGAGCGCAGGAGCCCCGTCCAGGAAGGACCAATAAGTGCAAGCCACCTTGGATGACCTCTCGACCGTTCCGCTCGACGACGTCCTCGACGACGTCGAGCGCCGGCTCGGACGTCAGCTCAAGCGCGAGGACGGCCACTTCAGCAAGTACAACGGAACCGCCGGATTCCAAACCGACGAAGCCACCTGGGTCCGGCTCGCCTGGCGACGTATAGAGAAGATCGACACCCAGGCCTGGACCGGCTTCGAGGCCGCAGCCGCCATCCAGGGCGTGCCTCGCCCCGAATGGTCGGCAGCAGCCGTCTGGACCGACCAGGCACGCGGCGTGATCTGGCGGGCGGACGAGATGACGCTCGTGGAAGACGGAGCCCTCTCCGCCACCGGCGACATCACCACAGATCCTGGACTGCCCGAGCGGTGGTGGATCGACCTGCGGACCGCGCTCGTCAACCTCTCGGAGCACTCCACGGACCGCGTGTCCATGGGCCAGGCCCACCTGACCCGTCGAATCCACGAGGTCTACGGAAAGGACATCGACACCACGATCACCGACTGGGCCTGCGCCCACGGCGATCTCGGATACGCCAACCTCTGCGGCCCCGGCCTGTCGATCATCGACTGGGAGAGCTGGGGCATGGGCCCGGTCGGATGGGATGCGGCCTGTTTGTGGTCCGCCTCCCTGACCGTGCCCACGGTCGCAGACCGAGTGCAGGCCCTGCTCTCCGACGTCCTGTCGACTCGCAGCGGCGTGCTGTCCCGCCTGCTGTTGTGCGCCAATGTCGAGCGCGCCTTCCGACGGACGGGCAGGAAAGCGCCGTTGACCGACACCATGGCCGACGTCGCTGCCTCGTTGCTTCGCGAGCTGCGCTAGAGCACCACGGAACCTGGTCTCGCCACGACCGTTCTGCCGATAAGCCGCCCTGCCCTTCGGCTCACCCCGTAGCTGGAGGGCAGGGCATCGTCACGATGTCTGCCAAGAACGCGGGACGCGCGCTGGCCTATGATCCGAACTTCCTGCACCGGAGATCGGTGTCTCCGAGGACTGATGATCAGTATGTTCGTCTCGCCGAAGGTTGGGACAGCGGGGCCTCAGGGGGTTTGATGCTGGACACGCTGGTGACAACGGCCGCTGGTGCGCTTTCCGCCACTGCGGGTGTGCTGGTCGGCGGTATCGTCACGCGCCGCGCTCAAGATCGTCAGTGGACGCGTGATCAGCAGCTTGCCGCCTACCAGGAGCTGTTCAGTCACTACGCCAAGTTCACGATGGAACTCCGGCGAGCGCATGGTGACCGGCGCGGCTGGGACTACGACTGGGGCGAGTGGAGCGCAGCCTTGATACGCGTAACCCTGGTCGCCCCCACGGAGGTTGCGACGGAAATCGACAATTTCGGCCGCGCCATAAATTCCTTCCTGAACCAGGTGGAGCGAGGCGAACGCACCCCGCTCCATGACCCGCTGAGTCCGGAGGAGTTCGAACAGGCCAGGCAGGCACCCGCCGAAGCGCAGGTGAAGCTGATCAACGTCATACGACGTTCGCTGGGCAATGATCGCAAGGGGCTACCCTTCGGAATTGGCGGATAAGGCAACGGCGCCAGCGTTCCCTGGTGCCGCCAAAACCACCGACTTTTCCCGCCCCACTGATCGCGAAGTGGTGTCGAGACTCAACGACTTCGAGCACCGCCAAACCAAGCACGCCGACACCGGTTCACGAGCAGAGCGCGGGTAACGCGGTGTTGAGCCCCTATGCGAGTCCGAATGCGTCCTGCGATTCGCGGAGCTGGAGTGGCAACTGGACCCGCCCCGCCGCGATGACGTTCCGCACTCCGCCGGGGCCGGCAGGACGGAGGCCACGAGGCGCCAATGCCTGGCTTCGGGGAATGGAAGCGGCGTGGTCGACGTCGCTCAGGCTGCTTGATGCTCAACTCGTGGTTGTGCACCAGCTATTGGTACGGCTTTCGCGAAAGCCAGGTGGGCACTGCCTGCGCAGGTGACGATCACCCTCTCAGCAGGCACATCGCTCTGCGAGGACGTCAAGATTGCGGTGTGCTTCGTAGAGGTGGGGACTGCCAGCTCGAACCAAGTGGTCTTCCCCGCGGTGCAGGGGTGCGATCCCCACTCTGTTGCCAATGCTGCGACGAGAAATAGGCCGCGGCCATGCTCGTCCGTGGACAGCGCCTGGGACGGAGTCACCGAGGTGGGGTCGGCATCCGTGACTTCCACGCGGAGCCGCTCTCCGGTCCACCGTACGCACACCACACACGCGGCCTTCGTGTGCGTGACCGAGTTCGCAACCAGTTCCCCGGTGAGCAGCTTCAAGTCGTTGATCGTTTCCTCGCCCAGATGCAGCCCAAGCCACCGAGCGCGGTCCGCAACTCGCTCCCGTGCCGCTGGCACCGCTTCGACCAGAGGCGGGACGGTGAACGCGTAGGGCGATTCTTCGAGCGGGCGAGACATAGCTGGAACCTCTCGATGGGCAGGAGCTAGGGCGTCAACGCGATCTCCTCTAAGCGAACGGATCGCTCGCCGACCTCACCGGGCAGCCCCGCAGGACAACCGGGAGATCCGATGAGAGCCCGGCAAGTGACGGATGACCACCATGAGCCACAGGCCGCCCGACTCCCTATCCCTCTGGTGATATCACCGTCGCAATGTCAACGAGACTGCGCCAGCCACTCGCCCAAGGCTGCGACGACCGAACTCTTTCCCCACTCGGCGAACACACGGTTCTGCTCGTCCTCCGGCAACGCGGCCAGCGTCGTGACTGCGCCGCTCGGCACGAAGATCGACCACAGATCGGACCAGGACCGTGAACTGTTTCCACGAACGGGAGCGGCCGCAATCGTTCCTGGGTTACGCGTGTCCTCTGCGAAGGTGTTCAACTGGCCGTCAGCTTCCGCGTAGACGGCGGCACTCGCGAAACGGCAGGTCCTTCTTTCCGTGAGATCTGCGAGATGCGTAAGTCCGCTGGGTCCGAAGGCCTCAAGTGCCTGCTTGACCATAGGCCCCGGCCAGCCGCCGAACTCCTCGATGTAGAAACCTGAGTCTTCGACGAACAACGGCCGCCCGAGAATCGCATACGCCTGTCGAGCCTTGTGCTGCGCAATCTCGACGACTGACGCCGTCTGGATCTCGTCCAGCTCCAGCGGCACCTGTTCCACTTCAATGCCCCATGGAGCAAGATGCTCCTGGGCTGTTCGGAACTTCCCGGTATTGCCTGTACACATTGCCACCTTGATACCCGTCATGTGCAGAAGAACCCCCTTCGAGAAAATCCCCATCCCAATGCGACCGTCGGCGGAGCGACTGCCCGGCAGCGCCAGCCTTCACCGGCTGTTCAGGGCACGGCCCTGCAGGCTGTCCAGACCGACAACGAACCGGGTCCGTACCGCCAGTCGAGCGATAAGCATGTGATGCAGTTGGAGCCCGACGGACGCATGGGTTAGTTTCGTCCCGCCTG
The DNA here is from genome assembly GCF_040655955.1 of Streptomyces sp. NPDC050263. Taxonomy (NCBI): domain Bacteria; kingdom Bacillati; phylum Actinomycetota; class Actinomycetes; order Kitasatosporales; family Streptomycetaceae; genus Streptomyces; species Streptomyces sp. NPDC050263. The sequence continues at coordinate 53,529 of NZ_JBFAKW010000053.1, forward strand.
GCCTCGGACGCGGCCAGTTCTGGGTGCCCGCCCCGACCACTGGGCATCAGCAGAGAACCTACGTCGTTTGATCTTCGTCATTTCCTGTGTGTTGTTGCTGTGTTCACATGCGCCTTCGCTGCCCAGGTCGGGGGGCGGCCTGGAAGGAACACGCCATGTACAGCATCGACCAGATCAGCAACGCCGCCGCCCAGCTCACCGGTGAGTCTTTGGAAGGCGCTCGGCTGCGCCTCGGCACACTTCAACGCTTCGACCAGTTGGTCCCAGTCGCTTCGGCGAACCAGGCGCGGCTGGAGTCGGTGCTTGTCTCCGCGCTGGGCGCGGTGACCGGACAGACCCGGCCGTTCGGGGTACGGGAGGCCAAGCCGGAGGACGAGGGCTTGGTACTGCGGGTGGAGCGGGCCGAGGAGGTGCAGGCGCTGTTCGGGCTGCTGCCCTCCCTCACGAAGAAGGGACCGTGGCGCGGGGTGCGCGGACTGGTCGTGCAGATGGACGGTGCACGGTTGCGGTTCGGGTTCCGCACCTGGCTGTACGAACAGTCGTGGTGGTCGGCCGAACCGGCGGTGTGGGTGACCGGACCTCACGGGGAGGACCTGGCTGCGCTGCTGGCCGCCCACGATGGGCAGATCCGTGCGGCCGGGCACAGCGTGCAGTGGGATCCTCAGTGTCCCGCACCCGGGCCCAAACGGAAGGAGCCGGCCGCGCGCAGTCTGGTTCGCCGGCTCAGCGCCTCCTCCGCGATGGGCAGTGCGCTGCTGCGGCGTCCGCGCCTGTGGGACAGCCTGGCCGGCTACGCCGGGGTGCAGGTGGACACCCGGATGACCGACTACGGGCTCGACTGGATCGTGGAACGTCAGGTGGCCGGGCCACAGTTCGACGACGCCCGGCTCATCGAGGTGCTCACGGACCACGTCGTGGGCTGCGGCCTGCGCATCCTGAACCACACCTGCGACACCGAGGGGTGCACGGTACGGCTGGCGCCGCGTCCCGGGAGGTGGGGCTGGCGGGGCGTGCTCACCGTCCACAGCCGGAAAGCCTCGTTCGGCTCGTACATTCAGGCGCCCGGTCCACGGCCGCTGACGGCTGTCGGTGATCGTCTCAGCGTCAGCCGTCCGCAAACCAACGCCAGCAGCCCGGACCGCGGTGTCCCGGACCGCGACGGTGCCGTCATCCAGCTCACCGGCGTACCACTCACCGACGGCGTGGCCCGGGAAGACCTGTCCTGGATCGCCGAGCAGATCGCGGCCGTCTGGACGACCCAGGGCCTGGCCACCGCCGTCGTCCTGGCCCAGGACCCGGACCATGGGTTCGGCCTCCTCGACCGGGGCCGGCCGGCATGGGCCACAGCCCCGGTCCCGGAGACGGTCGCGGGATGGCGGCGGCTTCGCGTCGCCCCACCACCCGGAGAACTCTGATCCCTGGAAGTCTCCCGCGACGGCGAGACAGTCGCCGCCGCGTTGGCGCACGCCCGACGCACCTACGACCGAGTCATCCTGATCGGCAGAAATGACGACTGGCCCTCGGAAGACAGGACCCTCAGCCGACTCGCCGACGCAAGGATCCTCGTGCACCGGGCAGAGCCCTACGAGCGGCACATCCCGCTCCCCGCCACAACCGGGCAGGACGGCAGGGCCGTGATGCTGACGCCGGCCGAGTCGGCCATGCAGTGGCGGCAGCAGGAACTGGGCCGATGGACCCCGAAGCGCCCCCTGACCGGGATGCTGCTCCTCACCTCCGCCGACCAGAACATGCCGCCCGACGAGTTCGACCTGGCCGTCGAGGACCAGCTCGCCCGCTACGGGACACCAGTCCTGGGACGCTTCCCCGCCAACCGGGGAATCATCCACGGTCCCGGGCACAGCCCGCATCCGCCCACCGTCCTGGACCCGCAGGCCGAACAGCCCACCCACGCGCAGATGACCACCGCAGCGACCGCTCTCGCTCGGCGCCTGTGGCCTGACACCTCTTCTGCCGCCGAGCGGGCCCAGGCAGCCCCGAACACCTGTATGTCACAGTCAAGTTGATGTCCGGCACGGCAGCGGGGCAGACGGCAGTCCCCGACCCCGCCGCCCTTCGCCCCTCGACTCCGCGCCGGCGCGCGCTCCAGAGGAAGCGTCGTGTTCGGCGCCATCCTCCTCGAAGTCCGCGAGCCTGCAGACGGGCCGACTGCAGGCAGCTCTCGTGGAGCACAGCCCATCCATCGTCGCCGCGGCTAGGCACACGGTTCCCCGCGTTCAGCCGTTTGCTCCGGACCTACCCCGAGAATCCGATGCAGCTCCGCCGTGACCACGCGGTATGCGTTGCCCAACCTGAGGACGGAGACCGGGTACTCCCCCCTCTTCGCGAGGGCGTATCCCGTACTGCGGCCGATCGTCAGCGCCTTGTTGGCGGTGTCTAGGTCGACGGCAACAGGCAGAGCGAGCAACTCTTCGCGGGTCATCCCGCGGCCAGCCATGAGTATCGCCATGATGCATTCCGATCGCCGGGATGTGCAGTGACGGCAGAACATGTACCACGAATGTTGCAGCGGCTCATTTTTGCGATGTAAGTTGTAGCCATGACGAATGGAGACTGGTCGCCGAGCTTCACCGCCCGCGTCGCCGAGCAGATGCGCCAGGCCCGCAAGGCCGCCGGCCTCACTGTGGCGGAAGCCGCGCAGGCGTGCGCCGCCCTGGGCCTGGCAGTCCCCAAGACGACGATCACAAACCTGGAGACCGGGCGCCGCAGTTCGATCGACCTGGCGGAGTTCCTCGTACTCGCCGAGGTCTACAAGGTCCCACCGATCAGCCTGCTGTTCCCCTTGGGTGCGGAAGCCTCGGTCGCCGTGCTTCCCGACCGGGAGGTCCCGACCTGGGAGGCGGTGGCCTGGTTCACCGGCGAGACGCCGCTGGAGGAGCCCGCATCGCAAGGCTCCGCGCGAGGGGTGCTGGACACTTTCCGCGCCCACAGCGACGCGGTGGCCACGGCTGCGACATCCACCCGCCTGGCGAAGGAACGACGCCGGAAGGCCAGCATCACGCTCGACCCGGGTCGGCGCGAGACCCTTCTGGAAGCCGCAGCCTCGTACGAGCAACTCGCCTTCGACGACTGCAGAGAGCTGCGGGAGTTCCGCCAGGTGATGCGGGGACGCGGGCTGGTTCCGCCCGCCCTCCCCGCCGATCTCTCGTTCGTCGACGAACCCAACCCCCAGGACTAGCGTGACCAGCACCACCACCTCCGGCGGCACAACCACCCGGCGCTGCTCGTGTCGCAACCCAGAGACCGGCAAGAACTACAGCAAGTCGTGCCCCAAACTCGCCAACCGGCGCCACGGCACGTGGGCGATACGCCATGAGCTGGGCAACCGGGCCGACGGCACCCGCCGGGAGTTCCGCCGTAGCGGCTTCGAGACCTCGGCTGAGGCGACCAAGGAACTGAACAAGGTCCGTGCGCTGCTCGCCATACCCGCCGAGGACGACCCAGCAGGTCATCTCGCGATCAGCGACATGCTGGAGACCTGCGCCCAGAACAAGGAGCCTCTGCCGGACTACGACGAGACGCGTCGGCGACTCGCCGCCGGGCAGGCCCTCAACCCCAGGATGTCGGTGTCCGAGTGGCTCGACCTCTGGTTGGGCGGCAAGAAGCGCCTCCGCGCGGGTGGACACAAGCGGTACGAGAGCGACCTCCGGGTTCATCTCAAGCCCCACCTCGGGGAAGTACGACTCGACAAACTCAACGTCCCCCACCTGGACCGCATGTTCGACGCCATCAACGAGGCGAACATCGAGATCCAGGAGCAGAACGCCCAGAGGCGCGCGGCTCTCGACGAGCTCAAGGCCATCGCCTGGAAGGGCGCTGAGAACCGCGCCCGCAGGAAGTGGCTCAAGGCAGCCATCGACCAGATGCCGCCCTTCCGTCGGGTGACCAGCGTCAACACCCAGCACCACATCAGGGCCACGCTTCGCGCCGCGCTCAACACCGCCATCGCACAGCGGATCATCCCGAACTACAACGCGGCCGAGCACGTCGAGCTGAAGCCCGGGACCAAGCCCAAAGCGCTCGTGTGGACCGAAGAGCGAGTGGCTCACTGGCGGGCTACGGGCGAGAGGCCCAGTCCGGTGATGGTCTGGACTCCAGCACAGACCGGGCAGTTCCTGGACCATGTCGACGGGGACCGTCTGGATGCCATGTGGCGCCTGATCTCGTTCCGTGGCCTGCGTCGAGGCGAGGGATGCAGCCCTCGCTGGATCGACTTCTCGAAGAGGACACGCTCCCTGGAGATCGCAACCCAGCTGGTCCAGGACGGCTGGGAGATCCTCGAAGGTCTTCCGAAGACCAACAGCGGCATCCGGTCCGTCGCCCTCGACGAGGAGACGGTGGACGCGCTGGAGCGACGTCGGCTCCTCCAGCAAGAGGAGAAGCGTCAGTGGGGTGACGCCTGGAAGGACACGGGTCGCATCTTCACCGAGGAGGACGGCTCCCTGCTCCACCCGGGCAAGATCTCCGATCTCTTCGAGCGGCTCGTCGCCGAAGCCGGACTGCCGCCCATCCGCCTGCACGACCTGCGTCACGGCGCCGCGACCCTCATGCTCGCCGCAGGTGTCGACATCAAGGTGGTCTCGGAGACGCTGGGCCACAGCGACAGCCGCATCACGCGCGACATCTACCAGTCCGTCCTCGACGATCTGGCGCGTGCGGCGGCAGAGGCCGTGGTCAAGCTCGTGCCTCGCGCTCCGAGCGCGATCCGCTCACTGATCAAACAGCGCGCCGCACAGCCTGCTAGTCCCATCGGTACCTCCCCCCGATGCACTTGCGAGTGCACCTGTGGCGCCGCTCAGCAGGATGCGCTTATGTCCTAGCAAGCGTTGTCACGACCTGCTTCAAGGGGCTCCCCCTTCCGGGGACGGCCCCTTAGGGCGTGCAGCGCGCCGCACATGCGCGTGGGGTCAAAGTTGCTGCGCGCGAGACTCAGGTGCGACTATCCATAACCAAAAGGAGAACTATATACAAATATCCCAAATGCTGAAATTCATCACACATTCCACTTTTTGACCCACCATCCACGTCTCAGGCTTGCGAGTCTGGGGAATCAAGTAGTCATCTAGACGCGCCAACACGAGGCCGCACATGCAAGCTGAAGAAGAATTTCTGACCCGCACTATCAACAGCTACGATGCCACATCGCGAGAGTACAGCAATAGATTCTCGACCACCATTTTGAGAAGTCATATCTCTCGATTTCATTCTATGCTCCCCTACGGCAATGCATCCGTATTGGACGCCGGTTGCGGTAGCGGCAGGGACTACGTTGAGCTGTCATCCAGGGGGCTAGAGGTTCTGGGCGTAGACCTCTCAATGGGGCTACTCAAATTGGCACGGGGAGCCGGATGCCAGAAACTAGTTATGAGTGACCTTCGGAAACTTCCTGTTCGAGATGCATCTTTTTCAGGGGTTTGGTCTTGCGCTTCCTTGGTTCACATGCCTCCACCAGGCTTCCGGAAGGCAATCTCGGAGTTTGAGCGTATCCTGACACCAGGAGGAATTCTGTTCCTAACCGTTCGCCATGGGTCAGGAAACGAATGGCGAGACGATGGAGCCGGCGGGGCCCGATGGTTCCAGCTGTACGCTAAAGACGAAGTAGAGAACATCGTCGATGAGGCTGGATTTTCGATCGAAACATCGATTATCGAGCCAGGTTTGATTCGAGGCAGCTGGATCAGCGTGTTCGCCACGAAGGGGTCGCAATGAATGAAAAGTGCGCACATCACATGCAGGTCGGCATTGAGCAAGCTGGTAGCCCCTGGGTCACGAGTAACATCTTCTCCCCCCAAGTGATCGCCTCCGTTGTGGCAGCCGTCGCCGCCATCGTTGCTGCTGTCATTGCAACCAAAACCGCCAATAGACAGAGGGAAGCAGTAAGAGTCGAACGGAGAATCGAATACTGTCGACGACAGTTGAACAACCTATACGGGCAGCTCTACATGCTAAGGCAGGCTAGCAAGAGTCTGTACGCTACTTTGCATGCGAGTGGGGAGCGACCGCAAGATTGGCGCCTCGTTGACCACATCGACGAGATAATCGCGGAGGACGAGAAAAGCAAGATAGGGACGATCGAAGAAATAATCAAGATCAACAAAACTATCGAGGATCTACTGGTTTCACAATTTGGACTAGTGGACAAATTCCCGCCACCCGAAAGCTTCCAAAAATTCGTTTCTCACTCAAGGCAACTTCAGGTCGCATGGAGTAAGAAAGGCGACCTCGAAGGACCGAGGGTCTCCTTCCCTCGAGACCTTGACGACGACATACAAAATTCCATCACGGAAATCCGGACACGGATTGCTGAGCTTGATGCTGCACGTTGAAGAGTGCTGTGCTTTTGGGTAGACCGTATGCGGTCTTGAACTCCTCCAGGCGCTTCGCGCTGGCGTCTTTCGGAAGAAAGTAGTCGATCTCGTTGCCGTTGATCCTTTGGCCTGTGGCACCGGTAGCACCGTGAGCTCCACAAGCTATAAAGGACCAGCCTCAGTACAGAGTTGTCCCCGCCGCTGTGCTGACCCTGTCAACCACGGTTCTCTGATGGCCAGCCCGTTCGCCTCATCGGACTGAAGTGATCTTTTTTGCGCGCCCCCTCGGAGAGCAGCAACTTATTTCTGGACCTTGCGTCTCATGTCCACGGGGCATGCCACTACCAACAGGAAGAATAAGCGAGAGATGCGGTCAGAAGCCAAGGAAGCTAGCCTATTACTAAGGAGGCCGCGACAGGGAGAGGACAACGTGGATCACTCCACAAGGTCACAAGGTCACTGACTCGGTGAATGGGTGCGGCCAAACATCAGCTTGCCATGCGCGCTTGAGTAAGTCGCCTCTCAGCTGATCTGACGGCAGGCTATATAAATCCACCCTCCAAGCGATTTCCGAAAGCGACGCATCCGCCATGGAAGAACCTCTCACCGAAAGTCGCCTCAAGAAGACCGTTAAAAGCTACGACCTTAGAGCAGAAAAATATGCTGCACGATTCAAGAAGGCAGACTTGAGCACGCATCGGCAGCGCTTTCTGAATTCACTGCCAAATCGGAACGGTTGGGTCCTAGACGTCGGTTGTGGCGCGGGGCGGGACTGCGAAGCCCTAAGGCGGGAGGGCGTCCGCGTCGCAGGCTGTGACTTGTCACACGGCCTCCTAAAGATAGCTCATGCTCAGTCGCCGTCGACCCCACTCATCCAATCAGATTTCCGGGCGCTCCCCTTCGAGGACATGAGCTTTTTCGGTCTCTGGTCATGCGCTTCCCTTGTGCACCTGTCTACGGGGCAAGCGGCACGCACGCTTGCGGAATTTAGGCGCGTCCTGAAGCCGGGAGGAATTTTGTTTGTAGCAGTACGCCATGGCACAGGGGAAGGCTGGGAAAAATGCCATGAGGTGGGCGACCGTTGGTTCCACCTCTATTCAGAGGCAGAGGTGAGCAACGCCCTGGATTCCTCAGGTTATGAAATTCTATCCACTACCGCAGAACCCGGAATGAGCGGAAGCATGTGGATAAATTCGCACGCTAGGAGGATTCAATGATATCCGTATTTTCCTGGGTAGCAGGCGAGACCGCTAACACAAAGTGGTGGGTAACACTTGTTGCGGCCGGGATCGCGGCTATCGCGGCAATTTCGGCGGCGGCGCTTGCTTGGAGGTCAACTAGGTCTCAAACGGCGCATACAGAAAGACAACGCAACGTGGATTTCCTCCGTCAGCAACTAAATGAACTATACGGACCAATTTACATGCGCAGGCGCGCTAGTGAGAGTCTGCGCGATCTTCTACCCGATAAGCAAGACGATGGTACTCGATGGCGGCTCGTCGACCACATTACAGACGTCAAGGCAGGTGGTGACCTTACTAGAATAGAGGCCATTGAGCAGATACTAGCAATCAACAGCGAGATCGAAAATATCCTGACCTCAAAGGCTGGACTGTACGAGTCATTCCCTCCGCCGGACATTCTCAGTAAATTCATCGCACACATAAGACTGCTGCGCATATCATGGGAACGGGGAGAGAATCAATCCAATAACCGGATTCCATTCCCGGACGATATCGATGATTATCTGTTGGGGGTGATAAAAAGGCTGAGGAGTCACCTAGAGGCGCTTGGGGTGAGTTACGAAGTCAAGATCTGAAGAATCAGACCGAAACGACATCTTCTACACATGACAGCAACACCTAGTGCTCAGCCTAATCTCTTGCAGTTCCAGTGCCGGTCCCCGGATTGGGCACAGGAACCAGATCGGCCTTCGAACCTCGATCGTCAATGAGTCTCCGTCGGTGTACTGACGGAGATTCTGTGTTTGTGTAGCAAGGATTTTCCGGGCCTAGGACAGGTTGTCGCGTCGGTTGGGCGCCGGGTTCCGCTTTCCCTTAGTTATCCGCCTCCAGGTTCACGAGAACCGCACCAGCGGCTCGCTCATCCGGAGCGATGGCGTCATCTCCAAGGATCATGCCTCGCACGCGGTTCGGCAGCTCGGGGGCGGGCGCTCCGCGATTTCCTTCATGCGCCGGTACAGCGGCCATTGCCTCAAGTCGCGAGGCTGCTCGCCGGCGGCCCCCGCCAAGCCGAGTTCCTGGTCGAGGGCGTCCCGTTCCATTCGCCGAACATCCTCGGTCTCAGTGGGCTGAACTCGCCCACTGGCCCTGGGCCTAGCGGGCCGCGACGGCACGTCAGGCCTCACCGTGAGGGGACCGTACTCCTCTGTCGGGGGCGGCTGAAATTTGACCCATTTTGGGCGGTTGAAACGTGACCCCCGTGTCGTTGGTTGCTGTCGGTCAGTCGGTTTCGGTCGCGGCG
>NZ_JBFAKW010000054.1:0-62212 GCF_040655955.1 Streptomyces sp. NPDC050263
TACTTCTTCGGTACCGACAGCGGCAGGCGGTTCGGCGGGTACTTCGGCACGGGACGGACTCCTTCCAGGAGTCGCAACCACCGATAGAAACCGCTTATGCATACCTCTTCTCACTGTGCCACCCTGGTTCCGATCCTTGTTCACGGGGCGCCGCCAAGGATGAAGAGCGGCCGTCGAAGCGGCCTCCGGACCGAGGTCCTACGGCGGGACTCGTACGGGACACCGGGGATGACGACACCGATCGGGACGGCATCCCCACGGAGCGGGAAGTCCAGTCAGACGAACCGCCGTTGTTCAGGGCGAGGACGGCCGAGGAGACCCGGACGCCCGCTGCCGCGCCCTGTGCGAGCCCCACGGCTTCGCCGAGCTCGTCAGTGGTGCCAGGCCCGCCCGCCCGTGTTGTGGATGAACCGCTGGAGCACTTTGAGCGTGGTCAGGTACTCCTCGTCCGAGATGCCCGCATGCCGTTCGGCGCTCAACTCCGCCTGGAGGGCCGCGACCTTGTCGTAGAACGCCCTGCCGTCCGCCGTCATGCCCAGGCGTCCGTCGGCGTCCTCGGTGACCCAGCCCTGGGCGACGGTCCGGTCGATCTCCGACTCGATGCTCTCCGCGCCCTCGTCGAGGTAGTTCCCCAGGAGGAGAGACACCTCGTCGCGGGTCTTGACGGTGTCGGCGCCTGCGACCTGCGCGAGGACCCACCACTGCGGCTGGGTGGTGCCCGACTCGGCGAGTCCGGCCCGGATACGGGTGACGACCGCCTTGGAGGCAGCCCAACTCCAGTACCCGATGGGCTGCCGGATCAGTTCGGTGTCGCTGTGCGAGTACTCCATGGCCGGTCCCTCTGTCGTCGCCTGCGTTGGTTCGATGCGACCGACCGTAGAATCTCAACCCGACTTGAGGTCAAGGCCGTTCGGAGACGGTGGGCTCTGTTTCGGGGCCGTCCGGGCCGAGGGAGAAGAGGGTGCTGCCGGCCATGGCCACGATCTCGTCACCGACGAGGGAGACGCTCGGCGCCCAGTCCTGGGACGCGTCTCCCAGGTTGCTGACGGCGGACGACCGCCAGAGTTCCGCGCCGGTCTTCAGATCGAGGGCCACGACGCGGCCGATGCGGTTGGCGAAGTAGATCCGTCCGTACCCGGCCGACAGGACCGGCCGCGACAGGCCCTCCATGTCGGTCGGCCGCTGCCACAGTTGCCTGCCGTCGGTGGCGGACACCGCGGTGACCGTGCCGTTGGTCTGCGCGAAGACCACGACGTCGTCGCCGACCAGGGCCGGAACACCGCGCAGGGTGCCGGGCAGTGGCACGGGACGCACGGAGCCGGTGTCCGGGTCGACCCGCAGCAGCGTCGTGTACTGGCGCTCGCTGTCGATCTCCCCGTCCTGGTTCGCCGCCGCCGCGGGCTGGACGTAGATCGCTTGTCCTTTGGCCTGTCCGATGCTCAGAGCGCCGATCGGCAGTGTCGCGAGCTTACGGGCCGTGCCGTCGTCCGGGTCGAGCCGCATCAGGGTGACCGGGACGTGACCGTCCTCGCCGGCGACGGTGCACTCGGCGTACGGAACGCCGGCCAGCGAGAGCGGTGTGCAGAACGCGGCCTTCGGCGACCGCCACCGGACCTTCCCCGCCGTGTCGTACGCGATGAACCCCTTGGCGTCGCCCGTAGAGGTCAGCAACCCGCCGCTGAAGACGACCGAGTCGTCGTTCGGGGTGTCCTGCGCCCACTTGCGCTTCCCGGTGGCGGTGTCCAGGGCCGCCGTCCGGAATTCACCGTGGGTCTGCTCGGCGACGTACACGACGCCGTCCCGCACTCCGTACGGCGTCGCGTTCTGGACGGAGTCGCCGGAACGCCAGACGACACGGCCGGTGGCGGCATCGATCCTGGCGACGGTGAAGCCCTCGCCGCCGCAGTAGAGGACGGCGCCCTCGGGTACGCATCCCGGCGGACCGGAGTCCATCATCGTGTCGGGCGCGTGGTCGATGCGGAGCGTCGTCTGCCAGGGCTGCCAGCCGGTCGGCAGCGAGGCGGTGTGCGAGGCGGTCCGCTCGTCGCCGCCGAGTGCGTTGACCGCCACGACAGTTCCGCCGGTGACGACGGCGACCGCCGTGCCGACGGCCGCGAGCAGTCGGGTGCGCGGTCGGCCGCGACGCTTCGAGCGCGGTCGTCGGCCGCCGCCGGGCTCGGTGGAAGCCTCGGGCGCCGCCCCGCCGACCGTGTCGTGCGAACCGGCAGGGACGGCGACGGCGGCGAAGTCGGAGTCGGAGTCGGCCGGGTGGACGGTGTGCGGGACGCGGACGAAGCGACCCGTGCCACCGCTCGTCACCACCCCCGAACCGCGGTGGGCCCCGCCGACGCCGACGGGGGAGGCCCCGGTCTCCGGCAGCGCGCGGAACAGTTCGTGCAGCTCCGCCACCCCCGGGCGGGCCGCGGGATCCTTGTCCAAGCAGCGTTCGACGACAGCGCGCAGCGGCTGCGGAACGTCCTCCAGTACGGGCGCCTCGTACATCACCTGATAGCCGGCCATGTACGGCGTGTCCGCGTCGAACGGCCCGCTACCGGTGGCTGTGTAGGCCAGCACCGAGCCCAGCGAGAACACGTCCGAGGCCGGAGTGACGTCGCGCGGCGACCGCAACTGCTCCGGAGACATGAACGGGGGCGTGCCGATCACATTGCCCGTGACGGTCAACTGCCGGTTTCCGACCGCGCGCGAGATGCCGAAGTCGATGACGCGTGGGCCCTCTTCGTCCAGCAGCACGTTCCCCGGCTTCAGATCGCGGTGCACCACACCGACCCGGTGGATCTCGCGCAGCGCCTCGGTGAGACCCAGCGCCAGGCTCCGCAGCTCCGGCCCGGCCAGCGGGCCGCCGCGGTCCACCCGGGCCGACAGACTCGTGCCCGGTATGTACAGCGTGGCCATCCACGGCTGATCGGCATCCGGGTCGGCGTCCACGACAGGGGCCGTGAACGCTCCGCTGACCCGGCGGACCGCCGCGATCTCCTGCCGGAAACGGGCGCGGAACTCCTCGTCCTCGCAGAGCTGAGGGTGCACCAGCTTCACCGCGACCCTGCGCCCGGCGGCCGATCGGCCCAGGAACACGGTGCCCATGCCGCCCGCGCCGATCCTGTCGAGCAGGATGTAGCCGCCGACGGATTCAGGATCACCATCTCGCAACGGCATGGACCGGTCGCACCTTTCCCTGTACGTGTATGGGCGGCTCAGCATAGGTCAAGGGTCGATGTCGCTACCGGGCCGGGCACTTGCGCGGTCACCAGGCGAGGGCGGCGTTCGCGTCGTCCTGCCAGTACGTGACCCGGGCGTTGTCCTCCTCGACGTACAGGGAACCGCCGGGAACGGGCAGCTCCGCCCCGGAGTCGCTGGGTTCCTCGTCGGGGCCGAACAGATACAGACCGATCGTGGACGTGGTCACCTTGGTCTGACTGTTGCCGTCGGCGGACGCGGTGGTCAGGCCCGCGTATGCGGTGGCGCCGCGATCGAGGGTGACAACGGACTGCGGTTGGCTCTCCTCGACCCTGTCGGTGACGGACTGTGAGTCCTCGCTCAACCGCAAGGCCGGGTAGCTGTGGACACGGCAGGCCTGCGCGCCGGTGTTGGTGGCCGTGATGAGGACATGGTTGAGGGGACGGCTCACCTTCTTGACGGCGAACTCCAACGAACCGGGCGTGCAGTCCACGGCCTTGGCGCTGCCGGAACCCGTACGGGTGGGTGAGGCAGTGGCGGTGGCCGATGCCGATGCCGAGGGGGCGGTGGGCGTGACGGTCGCGTCGCTGGACCCGGTGGCCGCCGACCTGGCGTCGCCGTCGCCGTCGCCTTCTTCGCGTCCGCACGAGGTGAGGGCCACGGCGAGAACGGCGGAAGCCGCCAGGACCACGGCAAGTCGGTTGATGCGCACGCTGATTACCTCTTCATGCTGGGCTGTCTGTTCCACACACCCAACCTGCCGGCTCCCCCTCTCCGCAATCGAGGCCGGCGGCCGTGGCCCGACCACGGGGTCAGGTGCGGCGCTGTTCGGATGCGGTCGGGCCCGGCGACAGGTCCTGGGTGCCGATGACGCAGAGCAGCTCCAGCTGGGCGGCGCCCTCGCTGCCGGGCGGCGCGGTGAACCACAGCAGGCGCTGCCGTCCGTCCTCGCTGAACAGGCTGTGACAGTCGAGCTCGATGACGCCCAGAGTCGGGTGTGCGATGCGCTTGTGGTCGGTCCGGCGGAGGGCGACGTCATGGGTGTCCCACAGACGAGAGAATTCGTCGCTGCGTCGTCGGAGCGCGGCCACCAGCTGCTGCACCTCGCTGTCCCCGCCGCGGCGGGCGGCGACGGCCTGGAGGTCGGCGACGAAGACCCGCGAGTGGTGGGAGTGGTCCTCCGCGGGGTAGAGGGAGCGGGCCTCGGGTTCGGTGAACCAGCGGTAGACCAGACTGGCTGCGGGGCCGCGCACGGCCGGGCGCCCACCGACGAGGGCCACGGCCAGCTCGTTCTGGACGACCGTCTCGTGGAGGTCGGTGATGACCTGCGCGGGGGTGGTGGTGAGCCGGTCCAGCAGGCCGAACAGCGCGGGCTGGACATGCGCGGTCGGGCCGTGCGCGGCCGGCGGCACGGGGCGGTCGGCGAGATGGAAGAGATGGTCGCGTTCGTCGCCGTTCAGCCGCAGCGCCCGGGCCAGCGCGGCGAGCACCTGAGCGGAGGGCTGAGCGCCGCGCCCGCGTTCCAGCTCGGTGTAGTAGTCGGCGGACAGCCCGGCCAGCTGGGCGACCTCCTCGCGCCGCAGTCCGGGCACCCGTCGCCGCGGACCCACCGGCAGGCCGACATCGGTCGGGCGGACGCGGGCGCGCCGCGACTTCAGGTACGCGGCGAGTTCGGAGTGGTTCACGCTCCCCAGGATGACGCGCACGGGAGCCGTGAGCCAGGGGATGACAACCCCTGGGTAGGGACAGCCCTGGCTGGGACGGGAACACCGGCTCACGATGAAGACACACAGCAGGGAGCGGCCCTCGGCGGCAACGCCGACGCTCCGCGCCACGACCACCGGTCGCGGCACCCGTATTCCTCGCAGGAGTCTCCATGCCACAGCAGGACACCGCGGCGACCCATGCCGCAGTCGACCAGCCCGCAGACCAGCCGCGCGTCGCCGTCGTCACCGGTGGTTCCCGAGGTATCGGCCGGGAGGCGGTGAGCCGGCTGGCCGCCGACGGGCTCGCCGTCGTGGTGGGCTACGCCGGCAACCGCGAGCTGGCCGAAGCCGCCGTCGCGGAGATCGCAGCCGGCGGGGGCCGGGCGGTCGCCGTCCGGGCGGACGTCGCGGACGAGCAGCAGGTGGCCGCACTGTTCGACACGGCCGAGTCGACGTTCGGCGGCGTCGACGTCGTCGTCCACGCCGCCGGCCGGATGAATCTGTCCCCGATCGTCGACCTGGACCTGGCGGAGCTGGACGCGGTCCACCGCACCAACATCCGCGGCAGCTTCGTCGTCGCCCAGCAGGCCGCCCGGAGGATCCGCGGCGGCGGGGCGGTGATCACGTTCTCCACGTCCGTGGTGGGCCTGGCGTTCCCCGGTTACGGCGCCTACAGCGCCAGCAAGGGCGCGGTCGAGGCGCTGACGATGATCCTCGCCCGCGAGCTGCGCGGTCGGGACGTCAGCGTCAACGCGGTCGCCCCCGGTCCCACCGCCACCGACCTGTTCCTCGAGGGCAAGGACGAGCAGACCATCGCCCGGTTGGCCGCCCAGTCCCCGCTGGAACGGCTCGGCACCCCCGCCGACATCGCCGAGGTCGTCGCCTTCCTCGCCTCCCCGGCCGGCCACTGGGTCAACGGCCAGGTCATCCGCGCCAACGGCGGCGTCATCTGAGCGGCCACAGCGCCCGTGCCGTGGGGCCCCCACCCCATCTCCACCCCATCCCCATCCCCATCCCGGAAACGAGATCCGTCATGCCGTTCGCCAACTTCAAGGTCCCCGCCGGCACCCTCGACGAGAAGCAGAAGGAGAAGATCGTCACGCGCACCACCGAGCTGTACGTCGAGCTCTACGGAGAGCGGGCCCGCGCCAACACCATGGTCCTGGTCGAGGAGGTCACCGACGGCGGCTGGGGCATCGGCGGCAACGTCCTGACCCTCGCCATGCTCGAGGAACCGTCCGAGGGCTGACGCCTGCGGACGGTCGCCGGACGGGAGCGACAGCCGACGGTGACTCACTCAGGATCCGGCAGCTCCATCGACGCGAGCCTGGCCGGGTGGGTCACGGCCGTGATGCCGGTGATCCGGCCGTCGGCGACGGTGAACGCAAGCACCGAGAGCGGGGTGCCGTCCTCATGCCACGACACCACGCCGGGAAGGCCGTTGACGAGAACCGCCCGCCCCCGCGTGGCGGCGCGGGCCGCCGACTGCGCGCCGGCGGCGACCCGGGTCGCGCCGATGGTGACGACCACGCCGTCGGGAGTGTCGGCGGTCAGCCGCGCCTCGGGGTCGAGCACGCGCAGCAGCCCGTCGAAGTCGCCGCCGCGAGCTGCCGCCAGGAACGCCCGGACGACCTCTCGCTGCTCCTGTCCGACGGCCGACGGCCGGTCCGTCGCCTGCACCTTCCTGCGGGCTCGGCTGGCGAGCATCTTGGTGGCGGCGGTGGACTTGCCGAGGATCTGGCCGATCTCCTCGAACGGCACCGCGAACAGGTCGTGCAGCACGAACGCGAGCCGCTCGCTCGGCCCGAGCGACTCGAGGACGACCAGCAGCGCGAGCCCGACCGAGTCGGCGAGCGCCACGTCGTCCTCCGGCGCAGGACCGTCGTCGGCCGCCACGACAAGCTCGGGCAGCCGGGCGTCGTAGGACGCCTCGGGACGGGACTGGCGCGATCGCAGCACGTCGAGACTGATCCGGCCGACCACCGTGGTCAGCCAGCCGGCGAGGTTGTGGATGCTCGCCGTGTCCTGGCGGGACAGCCGCAGCCACGCCTCCTGGACCACGTCCTCGGCATCGGCGTGCGAGCCGAGCATGCGGTGGGCGACCGCGCACAGCCGGTCACGCTGGGCGTCGAACGCCTCGGCCACCGGGTTCGTGGGGCTGCTGTCGGACATGTTGTCACCTTCCTCGGTGCTGCTCCGTCATGGGTGATGACGGGCCCGAACGACCACAGGTAACCGATGAAGGAGCAGCACCGATGGAAACACGTATGAAGAGCCCGGGCGATCCCCAGGTGATCGCGGCGATCCAGCAGCTCATCAAGGCGATCCAAGCCGCCGGCGTCGACCCGCTCGTGCTCGAGCTGGTCCACCTGCGGGCCAGCCAGATCAACGGCTGCGCCCCCTGTGTGTTCGCCGGGGTCCGGTCGGCGAAGAAGCACGGGGAGACCGACGAGCGGCTCCACAGCGTGGGCACCTGGCGCGAGACGCCCTTCTTCACGGAGGAGGAGCGGGCGGCGCTCGCACTGGCCGAAGCCGCCACCCGGATCCAGGACGGCGCACCGGGCGTGACCGACGAGATCTGGGACGCCGCCGCCGACCACTTCGACGAGAAGCAGTTGTCCGCGATCATCCTGAACATCTCGATCACCAACTTCTTCAACCGCATCAACCACACGATCCGCGAACAGGCCGGCAAGACCTGGTGAGTCGGACGGGGCGTCACCCGCCTTTGAGGCCACGCCTGCCCTCGACGACCGGTCAGCGTACGAGCAGGTCGACGACGCCGGTCAGGTCCTCCGCGCCGCTGCCCTCGGCCAGGCGGCGGCGCATCAGGTCGAAGTAGGGACGCAGCAGTCCCGGACTGACGCCCTGCTCCTCGGCGGTGTTCAGGAAGGTCGGTGTGCCGGCCACCTGCATGGCCAGGTTGGAGACGACGTCCTTGGTGTAGTCGCCGCTGCGCAGCCGGTCGGCGGTCTGGTGAACCGCCGGGGCCATCGCGACGAGCCAGTCGGCGAGGAGCGGGGCGAGCGACGCGGGGTCGATGTCCTCCTTGCGGATCAGGGCGAAGGCGTGCGCGGCGCCGGCGAACATCCCGTACATGGCGCTGAGCAGGGCCACGTCGTGCAGCGCCGCGAAGCCCGCGTCCTCGCCGACGTAGGTAGTTCCGGCCGGGACGCTCAGCGTGTCCCGGTGCCGCTCGAACAGTTCCCGCGAGCCGCTGTAGAAGACGTAACCGCCGGCTCCCGGGACGCCGATCATCGCAGGGACGGCCATGATTCCGCCGTCCAGGTAGCGGGCGCCGCGCTCGCGGGCCGGTTCGGCGCGGGCGCGGGCCTCGGCCGGGGTGCTGGTGGTGAGGTTGACCAGGTCCTTCCCGGCGAGGTCGGCGTCGGCCAGCACCTCGTCGACCGAGGCGTCGTCCAACAGACAGACGACGACCAGTGTGCCGGCCGCGACCGCCTCGGCGGCGCTGTCCGCGACCCGGGCGCCCTTGGCGGCGAGAGACGCTGCGCGGGCCGGAGTGCGGTTCCAGACGGTGAGCGGGTGGCCTGCGGCAAGCCAGGCGCGCGCCAGCGCGGTGCCCATCGCGCCGAGGCCCAGCAGTGTGACGGGGGTCTTCTCCACAGTGTTGTGTGTCATGCCGATCAGGCTGGTCGCAGCTCCGGAAACGATCAAGTACGCACTTGGGAGTGGGTGGTTACCCTGAGGTGAGCGAGCACGTCGGAAGGGTGGGGGCATGACGACGCTGAACCGGCCGGGCGCACCGGACGGACACACCTGCGGGATCGACGCCGCGATGGAGGTGATCGGCGGCAAGTGGAAGGTGCTGATCCTCTGGGCGCTCCACGAGCAGCCCTGCCGCCGCTTCGGCGAGTTGCGCCGACTGCTCCCGGGGATCACCGAGAAGGTGCTGGCCTCTCATCTGCGCGAGATGGAAGCGGACGGCGTCGTGCACCGCGTCTCCTACGACGAGGTGCCGCCCCGCGTGGAGTACTCACTGACCGAGGACGGCACGCGCCTCAACGACGCGCTCCAGCCGCTGGCCGCCTGGGGACGCGAGCGGCCGACGGGCGGGCGGACGGAGGAGACGGCGGGCCGGCGCGTTCGGTGAGAAGGCGTGGGTCACGGCATGCTGCTCCGCGCCGGTCCCGATGTCAGTGGGGCCGGTTACCTTCGGGGCATGTCGATCACCGCACAACTGCGCGACTCGGTGAGGCTGCCGGGAGGACGCGCGCTGGTCAACGGCTTCGCCTTCGAGAGCCGTGGGGACGGGGCACGTCGTGCCCTGCTCCAGAACGGGCATGAGCTGGAGGTCTACGACCTGCACGAGGTCTTCGAGGGGGAGCGCGCGCCGGCTGCCGTCTTCGCTCTTCCCTGGCCCGGATGGGACCGCGGCGTCCACTCGGTGAGCTCCGACGGCACGGTCGCGGTGTTCTCGGGTCAGCGCGCGGTGCGGGCCGTGGGCAGCAGCGGAGAGACGCTGTGGGAGTACCGGCACGGCTGTTGGGGGCCGCAGGTCGGTCACCCGCACACGGGGGACGAGCAGGAGGTGTGCACAGGCCTCGAACACGGCTCCTGCCGGGTCTCCGACGACGGGCGGCTCGTCTGGGCGCATGTGGTCGAGCCGGAGGAGCGCGGCGGGCGGGAGTGCTGGGTCGTCCTGGACGCCCGGGACGGGCGGGAGTCGGCCCGGCTGCCGCTGGACAGCGCGGCCGCCGGTTCGCACCACCTCTCCCACCCGGACGGCGTCCACATGGGGCTGTGCATCGGCATGGGCCAGGACGGCATCCTGCTGCACTGGGCACGCCGGGACGGCGAAAGGCTCACCGCCTGGGACCTCGACAAGACCACCGACCGCATCCTGACGGACGTCCACGCGGGACATTCCGGCTTCCTGACGGTCGAGCACTACGGAGCGGACCTGGAACTGCACGCACTGGACGGCACCGTGCTCGCGAAGGGGGAGCCCGAGGCGGCCGACGAGGACACGCCCTGCTGGGACGACGGCTGCGGGTTCGTCGACGCCGATACCGTCATCGCCTCGACGGTCGAATCCGACGACGACCCGGAACGGGCCCGCCACTGGCTGCTCGACGCCCGCACCCTGGAGATACGCGGGCCGGTCGCGTACCCGACCGGCCCTGTCGACAGCTACGTCCGCCCGCTCGGCGACGGAACCTGGCTCACCTACGACGCCGGCGCCGAGACGCTCAACCGCTGGAGCGAAGCGGCGTCCTGAGCGCGGGCCCGGGATGTCGGGTGGGGGGCGGGGTGCAGAGGGGATCACGCCTGCGGTGCTCGGGTCACTTCTTCCTGATGCGGCTACGTGCCGTCCGCGCGGACCGCGTAGACGAAGCGCTTGTCGGGGTACTCGCTGACGTTCCAGATCACGGACTCGCCGTACGTCCAGCCGGACGCCCCGCTGCTGTGATAGCTGAGGTCCTCGCAGCCGACGGCCAGATCGCAGACGGTGCTCGCGGTCGAGGCGCCGGAGGCGAAGGTGCGCAACGCGCCCGTCCCGGAAGGGCCGTTGCTCACCGAGAGGTAGTGCTGGGTGCCCCGGGAGACGACGCCCTGGATCTTCTGCTGGCCGACGCTGACGGCTTCGACGGCGCTCAGCGAAGCCAGGTGGCGGTCGGTGTAGTCGAGGTTCCAGCGGACCACCTTGGGCGTGGTGACGCTGCCCGCGCCCGTGCCGGTGAAGGCGCCGTCCGTGTAGCTGACGGTGCCGGAGGAGGAGTACTCACTGATCACGAGGCTGTCGGGGCTGCTGGCGCGGTCCAGCCCGATCGTCGTGTAGCGCAGGTAGGTTCCGGCGTTGTCGTAGGCATGACTCTGCGGCAGGACGTACTGGTAGCCATAGCCGTAGTACTGGCCGTCGGTGTGCAGACCGCACACGTCCCCCTCCGCCGTGGCGACCTTGAACATCGTGCTCAGGTCGAACACCCGCAGGCCTTTGTAGGTGTCGACGACGTAGAGCAGATCGCCGTACCACATGATGCCGCCGGCGTGCTTGCGCAGGGGGTTGAAGGAGTACTCGCCCGTGGCGGTCGTGACGGGTTCGACCAGCAGGACGTGCCGGTACCTGGGCGCGGAGGCGTCGGTGTGGTCGACGAACGTCAGCCGCATGCCCTTGTCGAGGGCGTACTCGTCGACGCCGTCGGCGTCGGGATCGGTCTCGAAGTACCAGGAGACGAGGACGACCTTGTTGCTTCCGCCCGCCGGGTAGAGCCCGTTGCCGTAGGCGTCGGCGCTCGTGGTGACGCCCTGTGGAATCCAGTAGTCGACCGCCTGGTCGGCGCTGTCCCAGGCGAAGCCGGCCTGGAACGCCTCAGCGGTGCTGGGGGCACTGGCGAGGACGTCGGCGCTGCGGGTGGCGTCGGCCAGGACCGTGGACGCGTCGACCTCGGTCAGCTGCGTCGCCAGACCGGCCGTCAGATCGGCGAACTGGCCGTACCGGTTGGAGGACCGGCTGGTGAGGGTGAACTGGCCGGGGTCGACAGTGGCCGCGTGCGCGGTGGCGGGGGCAAGGACGCTCCCGGCGACTGCGGCGAAGGGCGCGGCGGAGATTGCCTTGACGATTGATCTGCGTGTGAGGGTCATCACGAGCAAAGGTAGAGAGTCTTGAGCGGATGCCACAACCGTGAATGATCACGAGAGGACTGAAGGGGCTGGACTTCTACGGTCAGGAGGCCGTGCCGGTCACCGAGCCCCCGGACTTCGTCACGTGGTACGTCACCGTCGCGCCGCTCCAGAAGTGGAAGACGAGTGTGACCGGTGCGCCCTCGCGCAGCGCGCCCAGGAATCCGGCGGTGAGGAGGAGGGAGCTGCCCGGGTAGTCGGGGGAGAAGGCGGTGTTGAACTGCTGGTAGGGGGTCCAGTCGGCCTGGCCGGCGTTGCCGCCGTCGGCGTACCTGGCCTCCATGGTCGCCAGGACGTCGCCGCGGTACTGCGTCGGGATCTCGAGGGAACCGGTCGATCCGGTCGCGCCGGCCAGTACCGGAGTGTCGTACGTGATGATGTCGATCGGCCAGGGGACGCCCTGCGAGAACCGGGCCTGGAGTGTGGCGTTCACGCCGTAGGCGCGGTTGCCGGTCAGCCGGGTGAGCGCGGCGGCCGTGAGGGTGAGCTGACTGCCGGAGACGGTGTAGTCCCGGCCCGCGACGAGTCTGGTGCCGCCCTGCCAGAGGCCCTGGAAGGCGGTGCCGTTCGGGTTCAGCGTGAGCGTCTGCGCCGTGACGGCGCTCGACTTCGGCACGAAGACCTTGTCGAAGGAGGCGGTTCCCGAGCGGGTGCTCCAGCTCGACCTGATCTGTGCGATCAGACCCGGGTCACGCCACTGGAGCGTGCTGCGGTTCAGGTAGTTGTAGGCGTCCCACAGGGCGGTGGTGACCCCGGTGGTGCGTGCCAGGTGGCCGAACTGCTCGAAGTACTTCAGCGCCTCGCCCCGCTCGACGACGTCCGGCTGGAAGTAGTCGGGATAGCTGAGCAGGCCGAACTCGCCTACGTAGACCGGGATGCCCTTGGCGACGAAGACGTCGCGCATGCGGGCGAAGGCGTCCGTCATGTCCTTGAGGGAGGTGGCGTCGAACCGGGTGCCGCCGGCGATGTTCACGCTGAACGGCCAGTAGCCGTAGTAGTGCACGGTCGCGACGAGGTTGTTGTCGTGCAGCGCGCCCATCGCGGTGGACAGGTGCTCCATGAGGTCCTGGGAGGGCGTGGATCCCACGGTCGGCAGCACGAGCAGGCGGCTGCCGTTCTGGCCGCCCGAGGAGCGCACGATGCTGTGGAACGAGGTGTTCAGCTCGTCCAGGAGCTGGGTCTTCTGGGCGTCCGAGGCGTTGTTGAACTGCGGTTCGTTGATGCTCTCGAAGAGCAGCGTGCGCGGCTCGTCCTTGAACGCGGCCGCGATCTGCGTCCAGGACGCGTTGAAGCGGGCGAGCGTCCTGTCGTGGTCGGCCGGCATGTTCGCGATCCACTGCCACGAGTCGTGGTGGATGTCGACGACGACGTAGAGCCCGTCGGCGAGTGCCCAGTCCACGACCTGCTTGACGCGGTTCATGAACGTGGTGTCGATCGTGTAGGGAGCGGTCGCGGACTGGTGGTCGGTCCAGGTGACCGGGATCCGGACGCTGCGGAAGCCCTGGGAGCGGATCGTGTCGAACAGGGCTTTGGTGGCAGGCGGGTTGCCCCAGGAGGTCTCGTCGGGGATGGCGTCCAGGGTGTTGCCCATGTTCCAGCTGGGCTGCATCGCGGCCACGGCGTCGGCAGCCGCGGCCGGAACGCGGATCGCCGGCCTTGAGGGTGTGGCCCCACCGGGCTCGGCGGACGCGGCGGACGCCGTGCCGCCTGCCGTCGCGAGCATGACGATCAACGTCAGCAGGAGGCTTGCCAGTCGCCCCGGGCCGTGGCGGCGCGGGCGCACGGGGCGTTGTGCGTGGTTCATGTGTCGTCCCTTCGGTCGGTCGTGCGGGTGGTCCGATCCGTGGTCAGGGGGCGGGGAGTGGCTCAGGGGACCTGCGGCTCGTACGCGAACCAGTCGAAGTGGACCGTGCCCTCGGCGGCGTACATGCCGATGACGCGACCGGTGAAGCCGCCGGCCACCTCGGTGGACAGGTAACGGCCGTCGAGCGTCGCGAGCGTGGTGAACGTGCCGTCGGACTCCTCGACGCCGAGGGAGACGACGTCGGGCCCGGTGCGTGAGTCATGCGGAGTCGGCGGCTCGCCGATCTCGATGCCGAGGACCAACGGCCCGGCGGGGACGGGCTGTTCGGCGACGAGGGTGCGCAGCGTGCCGACGCGTGCGATCACCCGTGCCGTCGTGCCGGATGCCTCGATCTCGTAGTGGTGCCGCTCGTCGAGGCGGACGACGAGACCACCGCGTCCCTCCGCCGGGTCGACGAGAGCACGCGCCCGGCACGACAGGTGCTGCTGGCGCCGGCCGACGAGGACGACGTCGGGCTCGTCCATGGAATCGCCCCGTGCGCGGAGCGTCAGCCATCCGGCGCGCTCCTTGGTGGTGCAGTGCTCGGCGGGACGATCGCGCAGGGAGATCCAGGACGGCCGTAGTTCGCTGAGGTCGAAGTCGTCCCGGGGAGCTTCGCCGCGGACCGGGGCGAGCGGCCACGGGGGAGCGGGCAGTCGCAGGGTCACCTCGCCGACGACCGGCCAGCCGTCCACCCAGGTCACGGGGGCCAGGAACGTCTCACGGCCGAGTACGTGCCAGCCCGGCGTGCCGCCGCCCGGCCGTACCCCGAGCAGCGCCATCCACCAGGAACCGTCGGGGGCCTGCACCAGATCCGCGTGGCCGGTGTTCTGGACGGGGTGATCGGTGCCGCGGTGGGTGAGGATCGGGTTGGCCGGGCACGGCTCGAACGGGCCGGTGGGCCCGTCGCCCCGGGCGATGGAGACGCCGTGGCCGCGCTCGGTGCCGCCTTCGGCGATGAGCAGATACCAGTGGTCGCCGATCCGGTACAGATGCGGCGCCTCCGGAGCCTTGGCGCCGGGACCGCCCGACCAGAGTCGTCTCTGCGGGCCGTGCGTCTCGCCGGTGCGGGGGTCGAGGCGGACCTGTCCGACCCCCGCGAACGTGCACCAGCAGTTTCCGTCCTCGTCCCAGGCGAGGTCCGGGTCGATGCCGGGGACGTCGGGCAGCGGGAGGGGGTCCGACCAGGGGCCGGCGGGGTCGGTGGCGGTGACGAGCAGGTTGCCGCCGCCTTCGCTCACATTGGTGACGATCAGCCAGAAACGGCCGTCGTGGTGGCGCAGGGTGGGGGCGTAGATGCCGCCGGAGGACGGTACGCCGACGGGCAGGCGCAGTTGGCTCGGCCGGTCGAGGGCGTTGCCGATCTGCGTCCAGTGGACCAGGTCGCGGCTGTGGAAGAGGGGGACGCCGGGGAAGTACTCGAAGCTGGAGCACGCGAGGTAGTAGTCGTCGCCGACGCGGCAGACGCTGGGATCCGGGTGGAAGCCGGGGATCACGGGATTGGCGAGGGTGACGTCCGCCGGGTGCTGGAGGGGCATCCCTTGCGTCCTTTCGTCGGATGGAACGACTGTCGAAGCGCTTCACTTGGCAGCGAAAGCTAGTGACATGTTTCCGACGAAACAATAGGAAGAATCAAAAGAAGGTTTCTTTGCCCTGCCGTATGGGCGGTCTTGGCGGCCCGTCAGGGCGGTGGGCGGTGTCGATGCGCTTCGACGAATGGCATCACGGGTGGCTTGCGCCAATGTCCCGGCCGCCGTTTGGGTCAGTTAATTGTAAAGAACCTTGACAGTTTATTGGTCTAGTCCAAGCATGGTCGCTGTTCCGGTTTCCCGATTCCCGCCTGGCCTGTTCGTCACGGGAAGTGTCAATGGGAGTGTCAATGAGACGATTCGGTCATCTTCGTGCGCCGTTGTACGGCGCGACCGCAACTGCCCTGTCAGCGGCGCTGGTCGCCCTCGGGGGAGGCGGTGCACAGGCGTCGTCGCCACTGCCGGCGCACGCCGCCAAGCCCATGCCCGCACATGTGGCGGCGCCGTACTTCGAGGCCTGGACCGGTGAAAGCCCGGCCGCGCTCGCTGCCGAGTCGGGCAACAAGTACCTCACGATGGCCTTCCTCCAGACGCCCGCGGCAGGTTCGTGCACCGCCTACTGGAACGGCGACTCGACCCAGCCGATCGCCCGGGCGAGTTTCGGACGGGACATCGCCGCGATCCAGGCCCGCGGCGGCAACGTCATCGCGTCCTTCGGCGGATACACCGCCGACACCACCGGCACCGAACTGGCCGACAGCTGCACCAGCGTCGATGCCATCGCCGCGGTGTACGAAAGTCTCGCCACGACCTACGGCATCACGCGCATCGACCTCGACGTGGAGGCCGACTCCATCGACAACGCCGCCGGCATCGACCGCCGCAACAAGGCCGTCGCCAAGGCCGAGCGCTGGGCCGAACGCACCGGCCGCAGCCTCCAGTTCTCCTACACCCTGCCGACCACGACGACCGGCCTCGAAGCCAACGGCGTGGCCCTGCTGCGGAACGCCGTCGACAACGGCGCCCGGGTGGACGTCGTCAACATCATGACGTTCGACTACTACGACGGCGCCGCCCACGACATGGCGGCCGACACCAAGACCGCCGCCGCCGGCCTGCACGCCCAACTGGCCGCCCTCTACCCGAAGACGAACCCGGCGAAGCTGTGGGGCCGCATCGGCGTCACCGAGATGCCCGGCATCGACGACTACGGCCCCGACGAGACGTTCACCACCAAGAACGCGGTCGAGGTCGAGAAGTGGGCCGTCGCCAAGGGGATCGACACCCTGTCCTTCTGGGCGCTCCAGCGCGACAACGGTGGCTGCGTCGGGACCGGGGGCTCCGACTCCTGTTCCGGCATCGCCCAGGAAACCTGGTACTTCAGCCACGCCTTCGAGCCGTTCACGCACCGCGTCGACACCCGCTGACGGCCTGCCGGCAGCCCCGGGGGCGCACGCCGACACGAACCGTCCACGTGTGAGAATCTCCGGCGGTACGGCGGTACGGCGGCGATACAGGGAGCCGGGGGGGACCATGACGAGTGGACGCGGCAGCCACGTTTCGGCTTCCGGCGCCCATCCGCTGTCGACGCGTGCCCTCGGCCGGGAATCAGGGCGGGCCCGGCAACTCCTGGCCGCCGGGGAGTGGCGGCCCGCCGCGTCGGATGCCGAGGCGGCTGCGGCCGTCCTGGCCCGTCTCACCGCCCCGCTCCCGACCCGGCGGGCCGCGACGGCGCGGACCCTGGCCACGGACCGGGACCGTCGGCTCCAACGCATCCTGCGCACCACGCTGCACCACCTCGACGCGGGCGCCGTCAGCCCGCCCGCCGCCGCCCTCCTGGCCGCCGTCGCTCGCGCGCTGCTGCCCTGGCATGCCCACCCGAACCCACCGGCCGCGGCGGCGGCCCCGAGATACGCGGCGGCGGCGAGGCCGTCGGACGCAGTGGCGGTGCCGCCGACCGAAGCGGGCGACGCCCTGCTCCCGGATCTGATCGCCCTGTTCGCCACCCTGGCCGAGAGGTGTCTGCCCGGGAGGGCCCCGCTCACGCCCCCGGCCGTGCCCTGGGAGGTTCGGTACGCGGGCCGGTTCCGTCGTTACGGCAGGCCCGCTCCGGGGGTGTGGACGGCCGAGACCGTCGGCTGCCCGGGGTGCGGGGGCACGGCCGGTCCGTGGACGGTGACCTGCGACTGGCGTCTGATCACGCTGAGCTGCCCGTGCGGGGTGGCCACCCACGAGCACGGCCTCGCCTTCTCCGAGGCCTGGCTCCTCCTGCCGGACGCCTGACTGCGTGACTGCATCACTACTGCACTACCGCATGACTGAGCGTCGGCTTGAACGCTCACTGCTCAAGTAGGCGCCGGACCCTGTGCGACACCGTCGTGAGCCGGCTGGGCATCCCCGCCGCTAACGCTCGGCAGTACGCGTGGTGAGGTCTTCGTCCGTGATGGGACGGATTGCACGGCAAGGCGTTCCGACCGCGACGCTCATCGGGGGAATGCTGCGGGCGACGACGCTGCCGGCGCCGATGACCGATCCGTAGCCGATCCGGACGCCTGGCAGGACGACGACGTTGCTGCCGATCCACACTTTGTCCTCGATCACGATCGGTTCCGAGAACCGCCCGAAGTCCACGCGTCGCGAGGGATGCACCGGGTGTCCCGTCGTGGTCAGTGTGACGCTGGGGGCGATCATGACACCGTTGCCTATACGGATGTCCACGTCATCGACAAACGTCAGGTTCACGTTTCCGAAGAAGTCGTCACCGATGTGGACGTTGCTTCCGAACCCGGCGTGAAACGGCGGCAACAGCACCGTGCGCTCTCCGACCGATCCGAAGATCGCCACGAGCAGCGATCGACGCTTCTCCGTTTCGCTCGGTGGCGTGTGGTTGAACTCGAAGATCTGGTCCGTCCGGCGTCGCGGGGCCTGGAACGCAGCTTCCGACTCGGTATAGACAAGTCCCTTACCGATCCGGGCCAGGACTTCTTCCTCACGAGCTTGCGACACAGCGGAACACTCCGTTCACCAACCCCTCGAGCACAGGCGCGACACGCTCCCCATCGAGCACGCGCATGCAGAGCCTACGTGCACCGCTAAGACACCATGAGCCCTTTCCGGCCTCTGGTTGTCCTCTACACACGCATCGCCTTCGTCAAGACCTCCGGCTGGGAGCCGCACCGACCCAGTGGTGATAGGCGTCCACGTCGACGTTGCTGCCGCACACGATGGTGACCACGTGCCGTCCGGCGAAGCGGTCGCGGTCTTCGAGGATCGCCGCTATGCCGAGCGCGGCCGACGGTTCGACGACGAGGCCGGCGTGGTCGAGGAGCATCCGCATACCGGCGGTGATCGACGCCTCCCGGACCAGGACGGCGTCGTCGGCGACCAGGAGGAGGTCGTCCAGGACGGCCGGGACGGGACGCCGGCCGGCGACGCCGTCAGCGATGGTGTCGGTCGAGTCGGTGGTGACGACGCGCCGCTCGCGCCACGAGCGGGTCATCGCCGGTGCGCCCAGCGGCTGGACGCAGATCACCTCTACTTCGGGCGCCGAGGACTTCACCACATGCCCCACACCGGTGGCCAGCGCCCCGCCGCCGAGAGCGATCAGGACGGCGTCGAACGACGGCACGGTGTCGACCAGTTCCAGGCCGATGGTCGCCGCGCCCTCGCAGGTCTCGAGGTCCAGGCTGTCTTCGACCAGCCGGATGCCGTCGTAGCGCGCGATGGCCGCCGCCCGCTCGCGAGCCAGCTCGTGGTCGCCGTCCACCAGCTCCAACCCGGCGCCCAGTGCGCGGATGCGGTCAAGCTTGGCCACGGTCGCGAAGCGGGACGCCACGACGGTGACGTCGAGCCCGCGGCCGCGACCGGACCAGGCGAGGGCCTGGCCAAGATTGCCCGCGCTGGCGCACACCACGTCCCGCGAGCCGTTCTCGGCGAGCAGGCTCGCGACCACCTCGGTGCCGCGGGCCTTGAAGCTGCGCACCGGGTTCGCCGTTTCGAGCTTGACGCTCACCGCGCACCCGAGGCCGGGCTCCAGCGCCTCGCAGCGGTACAGCGGAGTGTCGAGGAAGACCGGGTCGATCACCCGGCGGGCCGCCCGGATCCGAGCAGTGTCGAGCCGCGTCTTGTGCACGACACGGGAGCGTAGCGCGCGCCGTCGCCGACACGGGGGCCGCAGCCCGGCTGTTCGCCCTTCCCTGCGCACTGCTCATGCACGGCCTGCTCGCAGGCGTTGGGGGCAGGCGGGCGTTCACCGAGGTGGCGGAACAACTCCGCCCAAGCGGTCGGTGAGGGCCTGGGCGGTCTTGGTGACTTGCCTTCCGATCTCCGCGATGCGGTCCGGGGTCACGCGGGAGGCTGGGCCGGAGATGCTCACCGCCGTGACGACGACCCCGTTGTGGTTGAAGACCGGTGCGGCCACGCACCGGATGTCGAGCTCGTTCTCCACGTCGTCGACGGCGTAGCCGCGATCGCGGATGCGGGCGAGTTCGGCCCGCAGTTGCTCGGGGGAGGTGATGGTGGCCGGTGTGCGTGCGGGCATGCCGGCCGCTGTCACCGTGTCGAGGACGTCGTCGGTGGCGTGAGCGAGGAAGGCTTTGCCGGTGGCTGTGCAGTAGGCCGGTTGGCGCCCGCCGATCCGGGAGTGCATCCGCACGGCCTGCGGACTCTCGACCTTGTCGATGTAGACGATCTCGGGAGGATCGAAGCTGACCAGGTGCACCGCCTCGTGCACGTCCTGGGCGAGCTGGTGCAGCAGCGGCGATGCCGTGCGTCGGATGTCGAGCCGCTCCAGGTAGAGCTGTCCGAGCAGGGCGTTCTGCGGGCCGAGCCGGTAGTGACCGCTTTCCGGATCCTGGTCCACCAGCCGCTCCTCCCGCAGCGGGCCGACGAGCCGCAGCAGGGTGCTCTTGCTCATCTGCAGCCCGGTGGCGAGGTCGGTGAGCGAGGTCCCCTGCGGATGCCCCTCGTCCTCGGCCAGGTACGTCAGGATGCTCAGCGCGCGTCGCAGGGACGACGAGGCGTTGCGACGGGGCCCGGGGTCGGGTGTCTGATGCGCGCTGTCGAGCGAAGCCACGCCGGTTCCTCCTGCGGAGACGCGATGCGGGGTGCGGTCCCCGCGGGTCCCCTGGCAGGACCCGACCGGGACCCTACCGTACTGCATAGCAAAACGATATGTCACATGTTGAAATCGGCCGTTGACGACCGTGGGGCGCCGGACTAGCTTCTCCCCAACGCAACCCGATGCAATGTGAAACGTAGTTTTGCAGTGCAAAACACGCTGGCGATCGACGGTGATCACCCCCCTTCTTCGGCCGTCCAGGCTCACCCTCAAACCCTCCCGGAAGGGATGTATGTGATGAGACTTCGTCACGGTAACCGCAATCTGATGGCGATTTGTATCGGTGTGACCGCTGTCGCATCGCTCGCCGCATGCACCTCCAGCAGTGGTACGTCGGCTGCGAACCAGCAGTCCTCGACGCTTCAGGACGTCATCAAGCGCGGCACCCTCAACGTCGCCAGCTGCCTGTCGTTCCCGCCGTTCGGCTCGATGGACGAGAACAACAAGCCTCAGGGGTTCGACGTCGACGTCGCGACCGCCATGGCCAAGGCGCTGGGCGTCAAGGTCAAGATCGTCGACACCACGTCCGCCAACCGCATCCCCAACCTGCAGACCAAGAAGGTCGACGCGGTGGTCTGCAACTTCACGACCACGGCCGAGCGGGCGAAGCAGGTCGCCTTCAGCGATCCCTACATCGTCGCGGGTGAGGTGATGCTGGTGAAGAAGTCCAGCGGCATCTCCACGCTGAAGGACCTCAGCGGCAAGACCGTTGCCGTGACGAAGGGATCCACCAACGGCGACGCCGTCAAGGCCGGCAACCCGAAGGCGAAGATCCAGGAGTACGACACGTCCTCCGCCGCTGTGCTCGCCGTCAAGCAGGGCCAGGCCGACGCCATGGTCGAGGACTCCAACTTCCTCAACTTCCAGGCCAAGTCGGATGCCTCACTCAAGGTCACCGAGGACTCTGTCGTCCCGCTCGAGTACAACGGCATCGGCGTGCCCCTCGGAGACGCCACCTGGCTGCAGTGGGTCAACACATGGCTGCGGGAGTTCAACACCTCGGGACAGGCCAACGCCGTCTACCGGAAGTGGTTCGGCGTGGACCGCGTCTTCCCGCTCAACCCGTCCTACTGAGCCCGGCCGGGCGGCGGCCTCCTCGCCGCCGCCCCATGGAGGAGTCCCATGTTCGTTGACTGGACCTACGCCCTCCGGGACTGGGCCACTTATCTCGACGCGGCCTGGCTGTCCCTGAAACTGTCACTCGAGGCCTTCGCACTCGCCTTCGTCCTCGGCCTGCTCGGCGCGCTGGCCCGCAGATCCCGCTACATGGTGCTGCGCGCGCCCGCCGCCGTCTACGTCGAGGTCATCCGCAACACCCCTGTGCTGCTGCAGATGTTCGTCGCCTACTTCGCGCTGCCGTCGGCAGGCCTGCGGCTGAGCCCGGTGCAGGCGGGTGTGCTCGCCCTGGGCCTGAACGTCGGCGCCTACCTCACCGAGATCTTCCGCGCCGGTATCCAGGCCGTCCCGAGCGGCCAGCGTGAGGCCGCCCGCGTACTGGCACTCAGCCCGCTGCGCACGTTCGCACATGTGGTGTTTCCGCAGGCCCTGCGCAACGTCTACCCCGCTGTGGTGAACCAGTTGGTGCAGATCATCCTGGGCTCGTCGTTGCTGTCGGCCATCTCCGTACCCGAGCTGACGGGCACGGCCATGGTCATCAACTCCCGCACGCTGCTCACCGTGCAGGTCTTCGGCATCGCGGCCGTGCTCTACCTCGTCCTCACCAACGCGGTCGTCCTCGTGGCCGGCCTCATCGGGCGGGTCGCCTTCAAGCCGCCCCTGCGTCCCTCCGTGAGATCTCGTCCCCTGAGCGCCGTACGCCGTCTGCTGCCGGCCCGTCCCGCGCGCCCCGTCCAGAAGGAGGCCTGATGGACTGGTCGGTCATCTGGTCGAACCGCGAACTGTACGTCTCCGGCCTGTGGGCCACCGTACTGCTGTCGATCGCGGCGATCGCCACCGGAACGCTGCTCGGGCTGGCCGTCGCGGCCGTGCGCACCAGCCGCGTCCCGGTCCTCGCCCAGCTCGCCCGGGGCTACCTGGAGGTCTTCCGCGGCACGCCGCTGCTGATCCAGATGCTCTTCATCTACTTCGGGGCGGCATACCTGGGCCTCGCCGGCATCACCGTCTTCGGCGCGGCCCTGCTCGCCCTCACCCTCTACCAGGGCGCCTACATCGCGGAGATCTTCCGGGCCGGCATCGAGGCGGTGCCCCGCGGCCAGTGGGAGGCGGCGCGCGTGCTGGGCCTGCCCCGCATCCGGACGTTCGTCAGCGTCATCCTTCCCCAGACCCGGGCGATCGTCCTTCCCCCGCTCGTCGGGCAGTACCTCTCCCTGATCAAGGACACCTCGATCGCCGTGGTGATCGGCTACGTCGAACTGGTCCGCCAGGGGCAGGCCGTCATCGACCGCGTGGGAGACCCCGCCACGTCCTACATCGCTGTCGCCGTCCTGTACTTCGTCATCTGTTACCCGCTGTCGCTGTTCGTGCGGCACATGGAGCGAAAGGCTGTCACCGCATGATGATCACCGACCCCGCCGCCCACCAGAAGGCGGTGACCACCTCGCGGATCTCGCTGTCCGGCGTGCACAAGCGCTTCGGTGAACTGGAGGTCCTCAAGGGCGTCGACATCGAGGTGGAGCCGGGCGAGGTCGTCGTCCTCATCGGCGCCAGCGGCTCCGGCAAGAGCACCCTGCTGCGCATCATGTGCGACCTGGAGCGCGCGGACGCCGGCGAGGTGTGGGTGGGCGGCGTCCCCCTGCACGACCGCAAGCGGGCCCCGGAGATCTTCGGGCACGTCGGGATGGTCTTCCAGCAGTTCAACCTCTTCCCGCACAAGACCGCGCTGGGCAACGTCACCCTCGCCCTGCTGAAGGTCAGGAAGCTCTCCCGCCCGGAGGCCGAGGAACGCGGCCGGGCCGCCCTGAAGCGGGTCGGGCTCGCCGACAAGACCGGCGCCTACCCCGCACAGCTCTCCGGCGGACAGCAGCAGCGCGTCGCCATCGCCCGCGCCCTCGCAATGGACCCCGCGATCATGTTCTTCGACGAACCGACCTCCGCCCTCGACCCCGAACTCGTCGGTGAGGTCACCGGCGTCATGCGTTCCCTCGCCGAGGACGGCATGACCATGGTCGTCGTCACGCACGAGATGCGCTTCGCCAAGGACACCGCCGACCGCGTCGTGTTCATGGACGGCGGCGTCGTCCTCGAACAGGGCTCGCCCGAGCAGGTCTTCGGCCATCCCGCCGAACAGCGCACCCAGCAGTTCCTGCACCGCGTCCTCGACACCTGAGGGGCCCTCCACCGCCCTGACACCGCGATGCCGGACACCCGCAGAAGGAACCCCCGTGCCCATCCCGCCTCCGCTTCCGCCTCCCCGCCCGCCGTCCGGCACCGAGACCAAGGCCGACGTGGTGTGCATCGGAGAAACCATGGCCGTACTCAGCCCCCCGGACGCCCGGCCCCTCGCGCGCCAGAGCGCACTGGCGCTCGCCGTGGGCGGAGCGGAGTCCAACGTGGCCTGCGGCCTGGTCGCCCTGGGACACAGCGCCGCCTGGCTGGGCCGAGTGGGCGACGACCCACTCGGACGCCGTGTCCTGGAGGACCTCACCGCCCGCGGCGTCGACGTCTCCGGCGTCAGGACGGACCCCGCGCGGCCGACCGGCGTCTACTTCAAGGACACCGGCCCCGAAGGCACCGGCACGCACTACTACCGCCGGGACTCCGCAGCCGCCGCGATGGACACCGGCCTGGCGAGCCTTCCGCTGCTCCACCGAGCCCGCGTGCTGCACCTCTCCGGCATCACCGCAGCACTCTCGGACAGCTGCGCCGAACTCGTCACGCACATCGTCTCCCGACGAGCCGTCCCCGGGCCGGTCATCTCCTTCGACGTCAACCACCGTCCGGCCCTGTGGCGGCACCGCCCGGTCGACGCGGCCCCCACGCTGATGGAACTGGCCCGCGGCGCCGACCTCGTGTTCGTCGGTCGCGACGAGGCCGAAACCCTGTGGGGCACCCGTACAGCGCAAGACGTCCGCGACCTGCTCGGCCCCGGCCCCGTGCTGGTGGTCAAGGACGCCGGGCACGGAGCGACGGTGTACTGCGCCGACGGCGAGGAGACATTCGTCCCCACCCCAGCCACCCGGGTCGTCGAACGCGTCGGAGCCGGCGACGCCTTCGCCGCCGGCTACCTCGCGGCGCTCCTGGAAGACCGCAGCCCCGCGAACGGACTTCGCCTGGGCCACCTGGCGGCCGCCGCGACCCTCAGTACCCGCGAGGACGTCGCCGCTGTTCTGACCCGCGACACCCTCGACCGCCACCTCGCACTCGACGACGCGGCCTGGTCCGCCCTGCGCCTGACCTGACCCCCTTCCCCCACCAGGAGCACCACGAGACCCGGACGGCGATACCGACGAGGGAGATCCGCACCGACCAGGCTCCCGCACCGGCCCGGGTCTTCTCCCCTCCCCAACTCGTCCGAGGAATCAGCCGCTGTGAGTTCCGCCTTCCTGCCCGCTCTGTCCGCAGACCGCGTCATCGCCGTGATCAGGGCCCCTGAGATCCCCGACGCCGCAGCGCTCTGCGCCGCCCTCGCAGAAGGCGGAATCCGATGGGTCGAGTTCACCTTCACCACTCCCGACGTCACCACCCACCTGCGGCGCGCCGCAGCACACAGCGAAACCCGCATAGGCGCCGGCACCGTCATGACCGGGCTTCAGGCCCAGGCGGCGATCGACGCGGGCGCCACCTACCTCGTCACCCCCGGCTGCCGTCAGGAGGTCGCCGAGACCGCCGCCACGGCAGGCATCCCCGTCGTCATGGGAGCGCTGACGCCGACCGAGGTCGCTCATGCCCTGGACCTCCGAGCCGCCGCGGTGAAAATCTTTCCGGCCCACTCCCTGGGGCCCCGCTACTTCAGCGATCTCGCCGGCCCCTACCCCGGTGTCCCCCTCGTCGCCTCCGGCGGTGTCAACAGCGCCAACGCCGCCCGGTTCCTGGCGGCAGGAGCCCACGCCGTATGCGCCGGCTCAGAGGTGGTACCCGCTCCCGCCGTCGCAGCCGCCGACTGGTCCACCGTCACCGAGAACGCGAGGCGATTCATGAGGGCGCTATAGCCGCCGTGTCGGCGGACTTGCCTCCGGATGATCGGCGAGGTAGTCCTGCACGACGGACAGGAAGCTCGGGTCCGGTTCCAGACCGAGTGCGGCGGCGCGTGTGCTGTCGAAGTCGGCGGGCCACGAGGCCACGATGGCCTCGACGGCAGGGTCGGGCGCGATGGTCACCAGGTCGGCGACGGCATCGCCGGCCACCTGCCGCAGCGTGGCGAGCATCTCGGCGACCGAGACCGTGAGCGCGGGCAGGTTGACCGGCGCCCGGCCGTCGAGCCGCCCAGGCCCGACGCCGCGTTCGGCCTCCGCGATGCGCAGGATCCCCTGCACGGTGCGGCGCGGTGACGCCAGGGCCACACGCAGGTCGGGCCGCACCGGGCAGACAGCCGGGAGTCCCGCGAGCGGCTCCCGGACGATGCTGGACAGGAACCCGGAGGCGGCCGCGTTCGGCCGGCCCGGCCGCACAGCGACGGTCATCAGGCGGGCGACGCGTCCGTCGAGGAAACCGCGGCGCGTGCAGTCCGCGATCATCTGCTCGCAGATGAGCTTCTGCGTTCCGTAACTCGACCGCGGCACGGGAAGGGACGACTCACCGACCACCGTGGGCAGGCTCAGCTCAGGGCTCGAACCATAGACGGCGAGGCTGCTGGCGAACACCACCTGCGCAGTCGGCCCTCCGGCGGCCGACTGCGCCCGGGCGGCGTCGAGCAGGGCGCGGGTGGTGTCCACATTGGCGCGCATGCCGAGGTCGAAGTCGGCCTCGCACTCGGCCGACACCGCGGCGGCAAGGTGGAACACCGCATGAACCGGCTGGGCGAACACGTCGTCGAGGCGGTCGATCAGGTCGCCGTGCACGATCTCCACCAGCGGGTCCGTCGCCACCACGGAGTCGGGCGGCACGATGCGGTCGGCGAGCACCAGCCGTGTGATCGGTGTGCCGCGCAACGTCCGGGTGTGCAGCAGCGTGCCGGCCAGTCGGCGGCCCAGGAAGCCGAACGCGCCCGTGATGACGACCCTCACGTATCTTCTCCTCGTATGCGTGCCGGTGGCGCGGAACCGTCCGGCCGCAACGGCGTCCCGGCGATCCCGATGGCTGGGCGTCCCCGGTCCGACAGCGACGGCGAACTACCCACGCAGACACATCCGTCAAACGCCCGGCCGCCGGACACCGCCCACCGGCCATTTCCTCACCCCCGCCCCTGGACGTGCGCGGACTGTCGGCCGGCGGCGCTGGTGCCTTCGAACATCTCGCGTTCGTACTCCTTGACGGCGGCGGGAAGTCGTCCGGGCGCGACCGGCGCGAGGTCGAGCAGGGCGCCGTCGAGGAGCGCCGTGCCGGCGCCCTGCCCCACCGGCGGCATCAGGTGCGCCGCATCGCCGAGCAGCGTGACGTCTG
The DNA here is from genome assembly GCF_040655955.1 of Streptomyces sp. NPDC050263. NCBI lineage: Bacteria > Bacillati > Actinomycetota > Actinomycetes > Kitasatosporales > Streptomycetaceae > Streptomyces > Streptomyces sp. NPDC050263. Next base: position 26,533 of record NZ_JBFAKW010000054.1, read on the forward strand.
GCGTCGACGGCCAGGTCAGGCCGACCGGGATCCCGCCGGTCGAGAACCAGTCCTCGGCGGTCTTGCAGAAGCCGAGGCAGACGCGTACGCGTACGCGGCCGTCGCCGTTGCGCTGTGCCGACAGGGACTGTCCGTTGCCGAGCACCCAGTAGTCGCCGCGCCCGACCGACGCCGCGAGATCGGGGTGGGTGCGGTCGACGTCGGGAATGCCGCGCTCGACGACGTCGTGACCGGTGTGCGCCGGCCGGGCGTCGGTGAGCAACGCACGGACCCGCGAGTCCGCCCGGCCGTCGGCGCCGACCGGCAGGTCGTACGTCGTGCTGCTGCCGTCGGCGAAGTGCAGCAGGCCGTTGTCGGCGGACTCGACCGCGCGCCCCGACGCACCGTGCGTTCGGGAAGGGAATCCAGGAGCAGGTTGCGCAGACCTGCACGGTCGACCTCGGGTCGCTCGAGCGAGGCGTCGCCCGACGCCCGCTGCCCGGTCCCGGAGTGCAGATCCAGCATGCCGCCCTGAACACGCGCGCCGCGCCACGCCTCACGTTCGTACACGACGGCGTCGATGCCGTTCACGTGCGGCACACGGGCAAGGGCCAGGCCGCCCGAGCCGGCTCCGACGATGGCGCTTCCTCGCCTGCGTGCTTGGGGCGACGACGGGTCAGGCGTCGCGCTGCGCCTCGGTGGGCGCGGCGAACGGGTCACCGGCGGAGCCGGGGTGCGAGCACCGTGCGCACGACCTCGGCCACCTTGCCCGCGGCGGATCCGTCCACGTCCTCGGGGTCCGGTTCCAGTACTCGCTGGAGCTGCAACAGCAGCTGGTTGGTCGACCGCCAGAGCGGGACGAACATGCCGGCGACCGGCCCGACGCCCTGGATCGGGCCGTCGGACAGCTCGGTGACCTTCTTGGCGATCGTGACCGTCGTCGGATCCCGCAGGATCAGGTGCACTTCGTCGTCGACCAGCCGGATTTCCATCTTGCGTGCGGCGGCTTCCTCCGGGTTCGCGTCCGTGGTCGTCTCCGGATCCAGTTCGTCGATCTTGGCGGCGACCGCGTCCGGGTCGACCCCGAGTTCGCGCAGCGCCCTGGCCGCCATGCTGTTCTCCGTCCGCAGCATCGCCTCCAGAAGGTGGTGGCTGCCGACCGGCGCCCCACCGGCCAGCGCGGCGGCGGCGGACAGGGTGTCCTCGGTGGCAGGTGTGCCGGCCGGCCAGGGGCCGGTGGCGACGTCCTGCGGTCCCTCCGCCGACGCCAGCACCGCGGCACGGATCCTGCTGATCGGGTCGATCCGCTCGGCGAGCACCTTCGCGCCGACGCCCTCACCCTCGCTGACCAGGGCGAGCAGGATGTGTTCCGTGCCGATGGAGGTGTGGTGCAGCTGTTGCGCCTCGCGCAGGGCGAGGTCCAGCGTCTTCTTCGCGCGCGGCGCGAAGGGGATATGGCCGCGCAGCTCCTGCGTGCCGGGCTTGACCATCGCGGCGATGTCGACCTGCGCCGTCTCCTTGTCGTACCCGAGCCGGTGCAGGACTTTCGCCGCCGTGCTGTCCGGTGCGTCGAGCAGCCCCAACAGGATGTGCTCCGTGCCGATGTGGTTGTGCTTGAGCAGCCTCGCCTCCTCCTGAGCCGTGACGACCACCTTGCGGGCTTCCACTGTGAACCTCTCAAATGACATGGCTCCATGGTCTCAACCATGTCAATACACTGTTATTGATAGGGTCACCATGTCGAAGGGAGGGTGTGATGGAGACACCGTCGGACTGGGAGGACCGGCTCGCGCGCTGGCAGAGCGAGCTGGAGCTGTTCGAGCAGCTGGACGAGACACCGTGGGTCACGCTGGCCAAGGCAGCGGCCGAGACCGGCGTTTCCCGCTCGGCCCTGCGGTCCTGGTACCGCAACGGCGAGATCCGGTCACGGCTGGTGGACGGCCCCAACGGGCCGCAGCGCCTGGTCCAGCTGGACGCGGTGATCGAACGCGCCGCCGCGTCACCGCGCATCCAGCGCAGAGCGGAACGGGAAGTCAGCCTGGAAGCCCAGGTCACCCTGCTACGGCACCGGGTCGACCAGCTTGAGCTGCGGCTGGCGGCGCTGGAGCGGAAGTGACCGGCGCGGGCAGCAGCGTGCGAGCGGCCCGGAACTGCCCGCAACGGAACTCACCGCGGCCGCCGTGGACACGGACCGCGCCGGACCAGTGCTTACCGGGCCGCGTCCAGTGCCGACAACTGCCACCGTGCCCACCGCGCCCGCGTCCCGGTGCGCACAGGTGCGCCGACGTCCGGTACACCGCCGCCGCGGACCGGGCCTCCGGCTTCACCCCCGAGTCCAGCAACCCCCACACCCACTCCGGATCACCGTTCACCGGCAGCCACGGATCCGCCCACCGCGCACCCGCCTTGGGCAGAGCGGCCCGCCGCCGACCCGACAGACGACGCCCGCCGCACGCTCGGCTCCGCGTCGGCCGATCGCAGTCCAAGCTGCCTGGCCGGCCATCCGTGCATGTCGTACAGAAGCCATCGGATCTCCGCCTCCGCACGGCGGGAAGTCGAATGCCGTCAGTCGGCCAGCATCACGGCCAGGAGCAGCAGGAGCGTCACCGGCAGCAGCGTGATCACCAGAGCCGCTCCGGCCACCAGGACGCGGAACGTTCTGAACGAGCGGCGGTGGGGCAGGGCCCAGGCGGCGGCGAACAGTGCGAGGGCCCAGTAGATCACCGCTCCGTACTGGCCCATGCCCGCCTGTGCCCGGATCGCGCTGTACTCCAGGGCGAGGACCGGCAGGCCGAGCGCGGACGCCACCAGGGGGACCCTCCACCAGGTCGGGTGGTCTGCTCGGCGCCGAGGCGCGGCGGTCTGCGTCGTCATGAGAGCCACTTCATCAGCGCCGGCGGCCGCGGACATGGGGGCGCGTACTCATCTGTGAGGCGCGTTCCGTCTGAGTAGGGAGCTCGGGCGCGGTCATCAACCACACCGATCAGTCGATCACGGCGGCCCGCCACGCCTCCTCGTCGGCGTCCAGAAGCGTCGCGATGAGGGCGGGTGCGGGCAGCGGACCGTGGTCGGCGGGGACCCTCAGGGCCGAGGCCGCGGTCAGGTGGCCCAGTCGCAGGGCGCGGTCCACGGGCAGTCGGCGCAGCAGACCGCTGAGGAATCCGGCGGCGAAGGCGTCGCCCGCGCCGACCGGTTCGGCAACGCGCACGGTCAGGGCGGGCACGCTGCGGACGACGGTCCCCACGAACGCGGTGGCGGCGCGGTCCCCGTCCTTCACGACGAGGACGTGCGGGCCGGACAGCAGGGCGCGGACCTGCTCGGCGTCGGTGATCCCGTCCCCCCACAGCGCCTGCGCCTCGTCGAGGCCGACGAGGACGATGTCGGCCCGGTCCGCGAGCGCCCGCAGCACGTCGGCGGCGGAGCGTCCGGCCCACAGGGCGCGGCGGTGGTTGACGTCGAAGCTGACGGGCCACGGGCGGTCGGGGCGCAGCGCGCGTTCGACGAGGGCGTGGCAGCCGGGCGACAGGGCGGGCGTGATGCCGCTGAGATGGACGAGCGCGGCGCCCGCCACCGCGGGGTCGTCGAGCACGTCGGGGGTGAGGGCCGAGGCGGCGGAGCCGGCACGGTGGTAGTGGACGCGGGTGCCGTGCGCGCCCGGGTCCTTGAGGAGCAGTCCGGTGGGCCGCTCCGGGTCGGTGCGGACGCCGCTGACGTCGACGCCGCCCGCGGCGATCCGGGCGCGGACGCGGCGGCCGAAGGGGTCGTCGCCGACCGCGGAGACCCAGCGGGCGGGGATGCCGTGGTCGGCGAGGTAGAGGGCGACGTTCGACTCGGCGCCCGCGATGTCGACGCGCAGCAGATCGGCGTCGTCCAACGGTCCGAGAGGGTCGGGGGCGAGGGCGGCCATGGTCTCGCCGACGCAGACCACGGGGCCGGGGCGCAGGGGCCGGTGCGTGCTCAAGGTGGGGTTCCTAGGGTGCGTCGGCGCGGTACGCCGGGCGGTAGGGGGCGGCCGGGGCGCCGGGGACGTCCACCCGGACCGCGAAGACGGCGCCGTCGAGGGGGCCCGGGGCGGCCAGGCCGATGTGCGCGCTGGTGACGAGGAGCGTACGGCCGTCGGGGCCGCCGAGGCAGAGTCCCGCGGGCTGCCCGGCGGGCACGTCGACCACTCGGTCGAGGCTCCCGTCGGGGCGATAGCGGTGGACCTGCCCGGCGCCCCAGACGGCGGTCCACAGGCCGCCCTCGACGTCGGTGGTCATGCCGTCGGGGCTGCCGGAACCGAGGGTGACGAAGGGTTCGGGGGCGCCCAGGTCGCCGCTTGCGCGGTCCACCGGGTAGCGGCTGACGACCCCACGGGCGCTGTCGGCGAGGTACATGACAGCGCCGTCGGCGCTGAAGGCCGGGCCGTTGGGGATCGTGACGTCCCGCAGGACGCGGGTCACGCGGCCGTCGCGGTCCAGGCGGTAGAGGGAGCCCGCCTTCCCGGTGGCCTCGTGCGCCATGCTGCCCGCCCAGAAGCGGCCGTGCGGGTCGGCGACGCCGTCGTTCATGCGCATCGGCACGGGTGCGTCGTCCTCGGGGCGGGCGATCCAGTCGGCGCGGCCCGCGGCGTCGATGCGGCAGAAGCCGGTGCCCGCCGCCGCGACCCAGTGGCCGGGGCGACCCGCCAACGGGGCCACGGCGCCCAGCGGGCAGGGCAGTCGGGTGATCGGCGCGAGCGGCGCGTCGGGCCCGTCGGGCAGGGCGAGCAGCCGACCGGTGAGGATGTCGGTCAGCACGGCGCGCGGACGACGTCCAGGAAGGCACGGGCGCGCTCGCGCAGGGCGGTGAGGTCGCCGCCCTCGGCTGCGTCGCCGACCAGAGGCGATCCGACGCCGACGGCCGTGGCTCCCTCGCGCAGGTAGTCGGCGGCGGCCGCCGCGTCCACTCCGCCGACGGGTACGAAGGGCAGGTCCGGGAAGGGCCCGCGCAGGTCCCGCAGATAACCGGGGCCCCCGGCGCTGCCCGCCGGGAAGATCTTGAGGGCGTCGGCGCCGAGCCGCAGCGCCTGGAGGATGTCGGTGGGCGTCATCACTCCGGCGAGTACGGGGAGTCCGAGTTCCCGCCCGGTGGCGATGCCGTCGCTGACCCCGGGGGAGACGAGGAAGGCGGCCCCGGCCTTCCGGGCGGCCCGGGCGTCGTCGGAGCTGAGGACGGTTCCGGCGCCTAGGGTCGCGTCGGGGCCGAGCGCGGCGCGGGCGCGCGCGATGACGTCGAGCGCGTCCCGCCCGGAGAGGGAGACCTCGATCAGGGTGACGCCCTCCTCGACGAGGGTGAGCACGGTGGTCAGCGCGGCGTCCGGGTCGCTGCCGCGGACGATGGCGAGCAGTCGGCGGGCGCGCAGCGCGGCGAGCAGGTTCATCCGGCATCCCTTCCGGTGATGGGGGTTCAGGTCTTCGGGTGGGTTCAGGCGTGGCGGGTCGCGGCGACGGTGAGCCGCCAGGCGACCTCGCCGGTCGAGGGCACGACGGCAGTGTCGCCGTCGTCGGCCACGGCGCGGTCGAAGACGCGGCCGAGCATCGGCTCGACGCCGATCGAGCGGTACGGCGCGCCCCGGGGGAAGCCGCCGAGGTTGCGCCAGAGGGCGACCGCGACCGGTTGCCCGTCGGCCTCGACGGACAGGTGCAGCGTGTCCGCGCCGTCGTGCACGGACACCCCGGGGGTGAGGACGACCGCTCCGACGGCGCTCCCGTCGTCCGGGCCGAGCCGGTCCAACCGCACGCCGTCGACGCTGGGCCAGGCGCCGGCGACCCAGCGGTGGCCCTCGTCCGGGTAGAGCCGGGTCAGCGCCGGTCCGACGACGCCGATCCGGGCGGCGGGGGAGAGGTCCAGCAGGGCGTGGGCGGCCCACACGAAGCGGTAGCCGGGCTCGGCGGCGAGCGTGTAGTCGACGACGACAGCGTCCTCCCGCTCGCCGATGCGCCGGGTCAGACGGAAGTCGGGGCACTGCGCGACCTCCTCTTCCCCCGCCCTGCGCCAGGGCCGTGACCAGGCGTCCCCGTGGTCGGGCAGTCCACGCACGGTGGGCACGCACTCCTCCAGCCCGCCGGCGTCGGCGAAGGGGGCGCCGGGCCGGACCCCTTGGCGGCGCGGCTCGGCGCGGTGCCACAGCCACTCGCGGCCGCCGGCGGTCAGCGACGTCCAGCGTCCGCCGTGGTCCGGGTCGGCGGCGACGCGGACGGACAGCCGCGTGGCGCTCACCATTCGGCGAAGGAGCCGTCGGCGTGCCGCCAGACGGGGTTGCGCCAGGCATGGCCGGACCGGTCGGCGGCGCGGACCGCGTCCTCGTCGACGGCGATGCCGAGCCCGGGAGTTGCGGTGCGGTGCGCCTGGCCGTCGACGAATCGGAAGGGCTCGGTGTCGACCAGGTAGGACAGCAGGTCGGCGTCCTTGTTGTAGTGGATGCCCCGGCTCTGCTCCTGGATCAGGAAGTTGGGCGTGGCGAAGGCGACCTGGAGGCTGGCGGCCAGCGCGATGGGACCGAGCGGGCAGTGCGGCGCCAGGTGGGCGCCGAAGGTCTCGGCGAGCGAGGCGATCCGGGTGACCTCCGAGATCCCGCCGGCGTGCGAGAGGTCCGGCTGGGCCACGGCGACGCCCGCGGTCAGCGCCGGGAGGAAGTCGGCGCGCCCGTAGAGCCGTTCGCCGGTGGCCACCGGCACGGACGAGGCGGCGACCAGCCCGGGCAGCAGGTGTGCCTGCTCCGGCAGGACGGGTTCCTCGACGAACAGCGGGTGCAGCGGGGCTATCTCGTGGAGCACGCGCCGCGCGTTGGCGGCGCTGAAGCGGCCGTGGAAGTCGACGGCGACGTCACGGTGCGGGCCCAGGGCCGCGCGGGCGGCCGCCACGCGCTCGACGACGGCAGCCGTCTCGGCGGGGCTGCCGATCGGCGGGGTGCGCCCGGCGGCGTTCATCTTGACGGCGGTGAAGCCGGCCTCCACCTGCGCGGTGACCTCGTCCGTGAGCCGCCGGGGTTCGTCGCCGCCGACCCAGGCGTACACCCGGACGGCGTCGCGGACCGGGCCGCCGAGCAAGGTGTGCACCGGCACCCCGAGGGCGCGGCCCGCGATGTCCCACAGGGCTTGGTCGAGGCCGGCGACGGCGCTCGAGAGGACCGGGCCGCCGCGGTAGAAGCCGCCCTTGCTCAGCACCTGCCAGTGGTCCTGGATGCGCAGCGGGTCCTGGCCCACCAGGTACTCCGCCAGCACTTCGACGGCCGACCGGACCACCTCGGCCCGGCCCTCCACCACCGGCTCGCCCCAGCCGACGACGCCGTCGTCGGTCTCGATGCGGCAGAACAGCCAACGGGGCGGGACGAGGAAGGTCTCGACGCGCACGATCTTCACTGTGTCCGGCCGTCCTTCTGCTCGGCGGAGCCGTTCGCGCCCTGGGGCCCGGACGGGCCGCCGAGCTTGTCGAGGTCGCGCGTGGCCTGGTCGAGCAGGGCGCGCATGGCGTGTTCGGCGGCGTCCGGGTCCCGGTCGCGCACGGCGTCGAGGACGGCTCGGTGGCTGGGGACCGGGTCCTCGCTGTGGGGGGCGCTGTGCACGAGCCGGTCGCGCTGGGCCAGGCCCGACTCGATGACCATTTCCATGCGTTCCAGCAGTTCGTTGTGGGTCGCGGCGAGCAGCGCCCGGTGGAAGGCGAGGTCGGCCTCGACGGCGTCGCTCGCGCCCCCCTGCCGGCCCATCGCGGTCAGTGCCGCCTCCAACGCCTCGAGGTCGGCGTCGGTGCGGCGGGCCGCGGCCAGCCGCACGGCGGCGGGTTCGATGATGCCGCGGACCTCGCCGAGGTTGCGCAGCAGCGCCGGGTCGGCGCCGGTGCCGTCGCTCTCGGAGAACTGCCAGCGCAGCACGTCGGCGTCGAGCAGGTTCCAGTCGGAGCGGGGCCGGACGAAGGTGCCGCGTTTCTGCCGGGCGTCGACCATGCCCTTGGCCGCGAGCACCTTGAGCGATTCACGCAGGGCCGTCAGGCTGACGTCCAGCTCGCTCTGGAGGGCCGCCATGTCGAGCGTCGCTCCCTCGGGGATCTCGCCGCTGAGCACCCGGCGGGCGAGGGTCTCCACGGTCTGGCCGTGCACCCCGCGGCGTGCGTATGGCGTCATGTGTGTGTGCCTTTCTTGCTGGTCGGTCGATGGCCGGAGCGGTCGGCTCCGTCAGGCGGAGTCCTTGGCGACGCTCCAGCCGCCGTCCACGAGCAGGCTCGATCCGGTGATGTAGGAGGCTTCGTCGGCGGCGAGGAAGGCGACGGCGGCGGCGACCTCCTCGGGGGTGCCGAAGCGGCGCACCGCGGTTCCGGCGGCGCTGAGCTCGCGATCGGCCGGCGGGACCCGGTCCCAGGCGGCGGTCAGGATCGGTCCCGGCAGGACGGCGTTGACGCGGACCCCGGGGCCGTACTCGACGGCGAGCTGGCCGCACAGCGACAGCAGCGCTCCCTTGCTCGCCGCGTACGCCGGATGGCCGGGGATCCCCCGGTGGGCGTGGACGGAGGAGACGAGCACCACGGCCCCCTGGTGCTCGCGCAGATCGGGCAACGCCGCCCTGACCCCCAGGAAGGCGCCGGTGAGGTTGACCGAGAGCTGCCGGTCCCAGGAGACGAGGCTGGTCTCGTGCGCCGGTGCGACCGCCACCGTGTAGGCGTTGCTGACCAGGACGCCCACGGGCCCGAAGGCGTGGGCGGCGCCGATCACCCGCCGCCAGTCGTCCTCGCGCGCGACGTCGGCGGCGACGAAGAGGGCCCGGGACCCGTCCTCGCGCAGCCGTTCCGCGGTCTGCGCACCGCGTTCGGCGGCGATGTCGACCAGGACGACGGCCGCGCCCTCCGCGGCGAGGCGTGCCGCGGTGGCCGCGCCGATGCCCGACGCGGCGCCGGTGACGACGGCGACGCGGTTGGTGAAGCGGGCGGCTGCGTTCATGGGGTGGATCGTCTCCTGTTCGCGAGGGAGGTGGGGTGCAGATGTTCGAGAGTCGAGTGGGATGCAGATTCTTCCGCTGTCGTCACTGCCGGGCCAGGACGATCAACTCCGCGTCGTGTCCGGCGGTCCAGGCGAACGGCAGCCCCGAGTGGAGCAGATACGCGCCGCTGTAGCGGGTGCCGGTGCCGGTGCCGGTGGCGGCGTCGGTGTAGACGGCGGCCGGCGGCAGGCCGCGCAGGCGCAGCCGGGCGGCCCGGCCGGGCACCAGCGGCGCGCCGTCGAGCGGGCCGGTGTTCCAGGCCGTCACCACCACGCGGGCGCCGCCCGGCTCCGCGTACTGGATGCCGCAGGTCGGGTCGGCGGGGCTGCCGAGCAGGCTCACCTCGCCGTGGTGGACGACGTCGCGGATCTCCTTGTAGCGGGCGATCCACTCGGTGGCCTCGGCGCGCTGCCGCGGCGTCCAGCGGCGGATGTCGGCGCCGATGCCCAGGACTCCGGCGATGGAGTTGACGAACCGGAAGGCGAGGGAGCGGGGCCGCGGGTCGAAGACTCCGGGGGCGTCGGTGACCCAGGAGCTCATGGTGTGCGGGGCGTGCGCGTGGAGGTAGCCGTACTGGATGCGCAGCCGGTCCATGGGCGCGGTGTTGTCGCTGGGCCACACCACGTCGGTGCGGGCGAGAGTGGCGTGCTCGACGCGGGCGCCGCCGCCGGCGCAGCCCTCGACGGTGACGTGCGGGTGGACGGCGCGCAGGTGGTCCAGGACGCGCAGGTAGCCGGCGACATGGCCGGCGTCGAGGTCCTGGAGCTCGGGGTCGGGACCGGCCGGGTGGCCGGGACGGCCACGCTCGGTGGGCGGCCGGTTCATGTCCCACTTGAGGTAGCTGATGGCGTGGGAGCCGAGCAGCCGGTCGAAGGTGCCGATGACGAACTCCTGGACGTCCGCACGGCCGAGGTCGAGCAGCAACTGGTTGCGGACGAGCGTCGCGGGCCGGCCCTCGATCCGGTACACCCACTCGGGATGCTCGGCGTAGAGCCTGGAGCGGGGGCTGATGCCCTCGGGCTCCACCCACAGGCCGAAGTCCATGCCGAGGGCGCGGACGTCCGTCACGAACCGGTCGAACCCGCCGGGGAACCCGGCCGGGTCAGGGTCCCAGTCGCCGAGGCCGCCGGTGTCGTCGGGGCGTCCGGTGAACCAGCCGTCGTCGACGACGAAGAGTTCGGCGCCCAGCTCCGCGGCCGCCCTGGCGAGCTCCAGCTGTCCGGCGGCGTCGACGTCGAAGCCGGTCGCCTCCCACGAGTTGTAGAGGACCTTGCGCGGCCGGTCGATGCGCTCGCCGGTGAGGTGCCGCTCGTAGCGGTGCCACACGCGGGCCAGCCCGTCGAGCCCGTCCGGGCTGAAGGCGCAGGCCAGCCGGGGCGTGACGAGGGTGGCGCCGGGGGAGAGGCGGACCGCGCCCTCGTGAGGCACCCGGCCGGCGCGCACCCGTACCGCGCCGCCGGGCTCGGCGTCGGCGGTGATCCGCCAGTTGCCCGACCACTCCAGGGCGATGCCGTAGGTGGGGGTGGCGCCCTCGGCGGGGTCGGCGGCGTCCTGGACCGCGAGCCAGGGGTGGTACGCGTGCCCGGCCGCGCCCTGGGTGCTCTCCATCTCGAAGCGGCCGCGCTCCAGCTCCAGGTGCTTCAGCTGGAACTCCTGCGACCACTGTCCGGCCAAGTACGTCAGCCGCGCGCCGCCCTGGACGGGGACGTTGACGGCGGCGGAGTCGAAGCGCTCCAGGCGCACCTCGTCCGCACCGGTGCAGGTGAGCTCCGTCCAGCGCAGGACGACGTCGGTGCCGGGCGCCGTCGCGTAGCACAGCATGGTGCGCAGGCCGAGCAGATCGTCGGCGAACTCCAGGCGCAGCGCCCGGTCGCCGTCCTGCGTGGCGCCGGTGAAGCGCCACCAGCTCCCGCGGTCGCCGCCGGGGCGGGCGGCGACCAGGTCCGCGCCGGTGAACGGCCGCAGCCCGTAGGGGATGTACTCGGCCGGGGCTGCGTCGGCGGGGACGAGGAAGTGGGTGCGCCGCGACCGGTCCATGGGCGACGGCCCGTCCTCGACGCCGTGCGGTCCCCAGGCGGCGAGTTCGGCCCAGCGGCCGTCGCCGCCGAGGGTGACGGCGTAGGTGGTGGTGTCGGTGCGCAGCAGCCACCGGTCGTGCGAGGTCACTTGACGGCTCCGAGGTTCAGTCCGGCCACGAAGTAGCGCTGGAAGCGGAGGAAGACGGCCACCGTCGGGGCGGCGGCGATCACCGAGCCGGCCGCGATCACGTTCCACATGGACACGTACTGGCCCTGCAGTCCGAGGAGGGAGGCGGTGATGGGCATCTGGGTGTCGGTGCGCAGCACGGTGATGGCCCACAGCAGATCGTTGAAGATCCAGGTGAACGACAACGCGGTCAGCGCGGCCAGCGCGGGGCGGGCCAGCGGCAGGATGATCCGCCGGTAGATCTGCCACGGGTTCGCGCCGTCGATGACGGCGGCCTGCTGGATCTCGCCGGGGATCGCCCGCATGAAGCCGTGCAGGACGAAGACGTAGAAGCCGACGCCGAAGCCGACCTGCACGCCGATCAGGGCGTACAACCGGTCGTAGATGCCCAGCACTTCGCTGAGCTTGGAGACCGGGATCAGCAGGATCTGCGGGGGCAGCAGGTTGCCGCCGAGCATGAGCAGCAGCAGGGCGCGCCGGAAGGGCAGGTCGTAGCGGCTGAGCGCGAACGCCGCCATGGAGGCGAGGCCGAGCGAGAGCAGCACGGTGGGGAGGGTGACGAGCAGGCTGTTGATGAGGGCACGCTGCTGGCCGCCGTCCACCCACGCCTGGCGGAAGCTGTCGAAGGTGAACGAGTGCGGCCAACTGCCGACACCGTGCGCGGCGATGTCGTCGAACGTGCGGGTGCTGGTGACCAGTACGAGGACGATCGGCAGCAGCCACAGCGCGGACAGCAGGCCCGCGGTGAGATGGAAGCCGGTGGTGCGCAGGGCGCGCCCGCGCACGACGGGGCGGCGGGGCGCCGCGACCTTGCCGGGGCCGGCCCGGCCCGCGGGGCTCTCGGCGTCCTTGACGTGCGCGGTCGCGTCGGTGGCGGTCATCAGTCGGCCTCCCGGAAGGCGCGCACGAGGTAGCCCGCGATGACGCCGAAGGCCAGCACGAAGATGACGACGGCGAGCGCGGAGCCGTATCCCAGCCGCAGGGACTGGAACGCGGTGGAGTACATGTAGGTGCTCAGCAGTTCGGAGGAGTGGTACGGGCCGCCGCGGGTGAGCGCCCACACCACGTCGAACGAGCGCAGCGAGTCGATGACGATCACCGACAGGACGACCGCGTTGACACTGCGCAGCTGGGGCAGGGTGATGTGCCTGAACTGCTGCAGGCGGGTGGCGCCGTCGACCTTCGCCGCCTCGTACAGCACGGGGTCGATGCCCTTGAGGCCGGCCAGGTACAGCACCATCACATAGCCGACCTGACGCCACAGCGCGGGCACGATGACCGCGTAGAGGGCGGTGTCCTGGTCGGCGAGCCAGGCGTGCTGCCAGCCGCCGAGGCCTACGCCCTCCAGCACGTTGTTGATCAGGCCGTCCGGCTGGTACATGGCCTGCCACACCAGCGCGGTCGCGACCAGGGAGAAGACCACCGGCAGGAAGAGCGCCGCCCGGTAGAACCCGATGCCGCGCCGCTCCTGCTGGAGCAGCAGCGCGGCGCCGAGCCCGAGGGCGGCAGAGAGCCCGCCGAAGAACAGCAGCCACAGCACCGTGTCGATCGCGGCGGTGCGGAAGACCGCGTCGTGCAGCATCTCGCTGTAGTTGTCGAGGCCGACGAACTCCGGGGTCCCCAGGCCGTCCCAGGAGGTCAGGGAGAGGTAGAAGCCCTGGAGGGCCGGCCAGAAGACCCAGAACGCCTCGGCGAGCAGCGGGACGAGGACGAAGGCCAGGACCACCGGGGGCACCCGGGTGGGCCTGGACCGTCGGGTGGGGGCGAGCAGCGCCATGGTCACTGGCTCCAGATCTTCTGTGCGCTGCGCTGCCACGTGGTGAGGATGGAGCCGATCTCCTTGGGCTTGGCCAGATAGTGCACCAGCGCGGTGTCGGCGGTCGGCTGGAGGGCGTCGCTGGAGTCCCGGTTGAAGAACTGGGTCAGATCGGTGGCGCTCTCGATGAGCTTGCGGCCTTTGAGGACCAGCGGGGTGCCCGTGTCCTTGGCGTCGGGGTGTGTGGGCAGCGTGGTGCCGGAGCCGCTCTTGAGGTAGAGCTCCTGCGACTCGGCGGTGGCCAGGTAGCGCAGCAGTTCCTTGACCCCGTCGGCGCGCTTGGTGCGGGCGCCGGCGAAGAAGCCGTCGGTGGGCGCCTCCTCGGCGACCGGCACCTTCGGGTCGATGATGGGGAACTGGAAGAAGTCCAGGTCGCCCAGGGCGTCCTTGGGGGCGGCGTCGGCGAAGAAGGTGCCGATGAGCATCATGCCGGTGCGGCCCTGGAGGAGGGCGGTGGTGGCGTCCTGGAAGGGGATGGCCGTGCCGTCGGGGTCGAAGTACGGGCGGGCCTCGTCCCACTTGTCGAAGACCTTGCGGACCTCGGGGTCGTCGAAGCGGTGCTTGCCCGCGAGGAGTTCACGGTGGTAGGCGGCGCCGTTGACGCGGATGTCGAGGTAGTCGAACCAGGCGGAGGCGACCCAGGGGGTGTCGCCGCCGGCGCCGAGGCCGATCGGGGCGATGCCCTTGCTCTTGAGCCTGTCGCACAGGTCGAGGAACTCGTCCCAGGTCCTGGGCTCCTTGACGCCCCATTTGGCGAAGTTCGACTTCCGGTAGAACATGCCCCACCAGTAGTAGCTGGTGGGCACGAAGACCTTCTTGCCGGTGGAGGCCGAGGTGCACAGTTTCTTCAGCGCGTCGGAGTATCCGGAGAGCTCGGGTCCTTCCCATATGTCGTCGAGGCCGAGCAGCAGGTCCTTCGTGGCGTACGACTCGGCGACGGAGCCGGGGTACCAGGTGTAGACGTCCGGCGGGTTGGCCGAGGTGAGGTAGGTCGGCAGCTGGGTGCGGAAGGTCTCCGCCGCGACGGTGTTGAGCTGTGCCTCGGTGTCGCCGCGCTTGTCGAAGGCGGCGACGATCGCCTGCAGCGCGGTCTTGGCCTGCGGGGAGGAGAGGTTGGACTGCAGGGTCACCGGGCCGCCGGACTTTCCTCCGGAGGCGGACGGGCTCTGGGTGACGCAGCCGCTGAGCAGCGCGCCGGCGCCGACTGCGCCTGTTCCTGCGAGGAATCTGCGGCGGGTGGCGTTGAAGGCGGTCATCTGTGCACTCCCTATGTGCCCACGGAACGGAGCTGAGGCCCCCTGACGGCCCGGCTCCCGTGCGGCAGGCACAGCCTGGCGCAGGGGTCCGGGCACCGTCAAGATTAATTACTAATTTATGTTGCCAGTGCTGTGCGGAGCTCAGAGCTCGGTCTGGTGGACGCGGCCGTCCACCCCGCGGAAGGCGGCCAGCACGCCGCCGTCCGCTCCGGCGACGCCGCCGAGAGCGCCGTCGAACGCGCCGCTGACGAAGTCGTCGTTCTTGCTCCAGCCCGCCCAGCCGCCGGATGCGCTCCAACTGCGCGTCCAGAGCGTGTAGTCACCGGCGCGGGCGTACAGGTGCACCGTGCCGCCGGAGGCCACCAGCGTCGGACTGCCGCTGATCGTGCCGCCGAGGGCCGTCCAGTCCGACCAGGCGCCGGAGGCGTCGCGAGTCCGCGACCACACCGAGTCCTCGGAGGTGCGCACGGCCACGTGCAGCCGCCCGGCGTCGTCGACGACGGCCGACGGGCGTCCGTAGAACGGACGGTCCTGCGGCGCGCCCAGCGAGGTCCAGCCGCCCGCCGGGCCGCGGGACCACAGCCTGCCGTCCGCGCCGCGGGCGAACAGCGTCCAGTCGTCCGGTCCCGCGAAGGCCGCGGTCGGCGCGTCCGTCAGCGTCCCGCCGAGGCTCTGCCAGCGGCCCCAGCGCCCGTTCGCGTACACGCGCCGGTAGGAGGTGTCGTCGGTGCCGCGCACGAAGACGTCGATCCGGCCGCCCGCCGAGGCGTACGCGGCGGGCTGGCCGAGGAAACGACCCTGCGTCGGGCCGCCCAACTCGGTGGTCCTGGCCCTGGACCAGTCACCGCCGCGCGCGGTCTGCGCGCGCAGCGCGCCGTCCGTGCCACGGGTGAAGACGATCAGGTCCGCGCCGTCGCGCACCAGCGCCGGGCTCGCCGAGGAGCGGCCGGGCAACTGCGCGCCCGGGGCGTCGTCGGCGCCGGTCAGCTTGAGGAAGGCCGTCCCGTGCGCGGGGACGCGCACCGTGTACGAGCCGCTGAAGGCGCCGCGCGAGGTACGGGCCCGCAGATCGCGCACCTCGACCCTGCCCGTCAGGCCCGCGTCGGCGAAGGTCACCGTGCGGTCCTGCGCCTGGTCGGAGCGGTTGAGCAGGACGACGGCCCGCTTGCCGGCGCCCTTCAGCACCTTGCTGTACACGTCGCCGACGGAGTCGGTCGCCACGCGGGCGCCCTGGATGCCCAGCGCGTCCTGGTCGACGGCGAGGATCTCGGGGTTGCGCAGGGTGTCGATCATCGACTGCGGCAGAGTGCGCGGGTCGCTGCCGAGGACCAGCGGCGAGGCCATCTCGGCCCACATCACGAACTGCGTGACGGACTCCTCCTCGGTCAGCTCGTAGCCGCCCTCGGTGAGCTTGCGCATCGGGATGAGGTAGTCCGGGTCGTTCCAGTGCCCGGGGCCCTGGGCCTCGGGGTGCCAGGCGTTGGCGTCCATGCTGCGCAGGATGTTGGGCCACTGGCCCGCCGTCGGGGTGCCCCAGGCGAGATCGGTGCCGGTGCGCCAGGAGTCGGCGGTGGTGGGCCCGTAGACGTAGGCGTTGTGCGCGTCCTGCTCGGGGGTGTGCGGCATGCCCCAGTCGTCGGTGAGCGGGTTGCACAGGTTGAGCAGCATCTTCCGCCCGGACTTGGCGACGGCGTCGCTGAACCCCTTGAAAGCCGGGCCCGGGTCGAGCCCCGCGCCGATGCCGCACAGGAAGTCGACCTTGATGGCGTCGACCTTCCAGTCGGCGAACTGGCGGGCGTCCTCCTCGTAGTGGCCACGGCTGCCCAGGCCGCACCACTTGCCGCCGTCGTACGCGCCCGCGTCGGTGTAGATGCCCGCCTTGAGACCGCGCTGGTGAAGGTAGGTCACCAACGCGGGGATGCCGGAGGGGAAGCGGGCGGGGTGGGCCACGAGCCGGCCCGTCTCCGGGTCGCGCGGCTGGTCCGCCTGCCAACCGCCGTCCAGCCAGACGATGTCGTAGCCGCTGTCGCGCAGCCCGCTGCTGACGAGGTGGTCGGCGACCTTCCTGACCTGGTCCTCCGTCGGGGCGCCGAGCCCGTAGTAGGTGTTCCATCCCATGTACGGCGTGGGGGTGAGGCCGCTGTCGTAGTACTGCGGCGCGCCCTGGTCGTCCCCGGCGTGTGCCGTCGGCACGGCCGACCCGACCAGCACGACGGCGCCGAGTGCCGCCGCGGTCCGCCGCAGCGCCGCCGTCCCCGCACGTTGTGAAGCCACTGAAGTCTCCCGAGAGTTGAGGTGCTCTGGGCACGCTGCTCCGGTCGTGCCGGGCGCCGGTGCCACGGCGGAAACTGTGCCCAGGCCCCTCAACCCTGTCAATATTAATTGCTAATTAACTTAAAAACGGGGTCTCGCAGTGGCGCACGCAGGCCCCGCACGGTGTCGTGCGGGGCCCGGTGTCGTGCGGGTCAGGGGCAGCTGATGCGGGTGTCGCCCGCGTCGGTCGTGCAGGTGTCCGTGTTGAGGCCGCCGTTGGCGGTGTCGTTGCCGGACACGCTGTCGACGGTGTTGAGGTTGTCGGCGCCGGAGTTGCCGATCAGGTTGTCGTTGCCGGGGCCCGCGGTCAGGGTGTCGTTGCCGGAGCCGCCGTCGAGGCGGTCGTTGCCGTACCCGCCGTGGACGGTGTCGTTGCCGTTGCCCGCGTTGACGGTGTCGTCGCCGCCGAGGGCGCAGATCACGTCGTTGCCGAAGGTGCCGGTGATGGTGTCGTTGCCGCTGGTGCCGACGCGGGTGCAGCCGCGTGCGTTGTTGAGCGTGGTGGTCGTCGTCGCGGTGTTGTCGCCGGAGTTCGGGTCGGTCTGTGCGGCGGTGACCGTGGCCCGGTCGGTGAGGGTGCCGGTGGCCCGCGGTTCGACGGCTCCGTCGGACTGCTGCACCGCCGTGTCGTCGGCGCGATCGTCGGCGGCGATGGAGGTGAGCACCTTGCCGTCACCGCTGAAGGCGGCATCCAGGCCGCCCGGGGCCGCGGCCGCGGTGCCGGGGATGATCAGGACGAGCGCAAGGACACTCGCCGCGACGGTCCCGGCCCGGGCCGGGAAGAACCGGCGGCGGCGATTGCCGTGTCGCTGCCGCGCCGGTCGTACCTGTGGGGTGAACATGCGCGACAGCCTTCCGCCGCCCGCACCACGCCGCCGTCCACCACGAGTGCCGTTGCACTCACCGGCCGCACGAATCCATCCGAGTGGACGAGCGCGGCCGGACGGCTGCGCACGCCGCTGTGCGGCACCACAGTCACAGGATCCACCGGGACATCGAACCCGCCGGCATCCCACTGCTCGACGGCCACGACGTGACGCCCGTCGGCGACATCCACCGCCTCGGACGGCTCATCGGCTGGATCCTCACCGGGACCTGGCCGCAGGCCGTCACAGACCCGCACGGGTGAACGTCACATGCGTGACCCCGCTGGGCGAGGAAGTCGCCTCGACCTCGTAGTCCTTCTCGACGCCCTCCAGTCCGTCCCAGAGGCGTACGCCTCGGCCGAGCAGGATCGGGACGACCACGATGTGCATGCGGTCGACGAGCCCGGCGGCAAGGAAGTCGCGGACCACGGTGGGTCCGCCGCCGATGCGTACGTCCTGGGCGCCCGCGGCCTCGCGGGCCGTCTCGAGCGCCTCGGCGGGCGAAGCGTCGAGGAAGTGGAACGTCGTGCCGCCTTCCATCTCGATCGGCGGGCGCGGGTGACGGGTGAGGACGAAGGTCGGTGTGTGGAACGGCGGGTTCGGCCCCCACCAGCCTTTCCACGCCGGGTCCTCGTGCCATCCGGGCGGGCCGAACTTCCCGGCGCCCATGATCTCGGCGCCGATCCCGGGCGTGAACTGCTGCGCGAAG
The DNA here is from genome assembly GCF_040655955.1 of Streptomyces sp. NPDC050263. Lineage (NCBI taxonomy): Bacteria > Bacillati > Actinomycetota > Actinomycetes > Kitasatosporales > Streptomycetaceae > Streptomyces > Streptomyces sp. NPDC050263. The sequence goes on from NZ_JBFAKW010000054.1 coordinate 44,667, forward strand.
GCGTCGTCGAGACCGCCGGTCCCGCCGGGTCGGCCGGTCGCCGTGTGCCAGAACCGGGTCGTGAACATCCACTCGTGCAGCCGTTCGCCGGCGTGGCCGAACGGCGCGTCACGGCTCAGGCCCTCACCGGTGCCGAAGCCGTCGAGCGAGATGGAGAAGTTGTGGACGCGGGCGAGTGACATGACTGGCGACTCCTTTCCGTCTGCCGGTCCATTCTCGTCGGATCAGCACAGTCCCGCACGAGGATGGCCCCCGTGGTGAACGGCTGTCGGCACGGAAGTCCGGAGAAGCGTCACGCAGGCGTAGGCGTCCTGGAGGACGGAGGTCCGGTCGTCTCGTGTCCGCCTCCGCCTCCGCCTCCGCCTCCGCCTCCGCCTCCGGATCCGGAGGCGGATCCGGATCCGGACGCGGAGGCGAACAGCCGTGTCGGCGCGGGCCGGTCGGACCGAATACTGGGGGCATGGGATTCGCCGTCTTCATGACTCTGCCCGGACTGGTCATCGTGCTCACCGTCGTGGCCTTCGTCGATCAGCTGTTGCTGCGCGCGGGGCGAGCCGGGCTGTTGCCGTGGCGCAACAGCGTCAGGCAAGGACAGATCTCGGCAACCGGTTTCGAGCAGCTTCACGCGAGCTTCTCGCCGGGCAAGCAGAGCGAACTGAAGGAGCGCCGGTCGGCGCTCATCCTGAGGGACGACGAGGAGGACGGGGCGCCGCCGAACCGGACCATGGTGGATCTGGAGGGTGGAACAGCGGTCGTCCGGATGCCTTCGGCCGGCCGATAGGGCAAGCGCCGGTCCGCCGAACGTCCCGGTGCAGGCCGGTGTTTCAGGCTGTCGTCGTGTCGTCTTCGTGCTGCAGGGCGGGGATCTCTTTGCGGGAGGAGACGCCGAGTTTGGAGAAGACCTTGCGCAGGTGCCATTCGACGGTGTGGGGGCTGAGAAGCAGGTGGGCTCCGATCTCGGGGTTGGTCAGCCCGTCGCGGGCGAGACGGGCGATCTGCGCTTCCCGGGAGGTGAGGGGGGTCTGGTGTGCGGCGGAGCGGCGGCGGACCTTGGCTCCGGTGGCCTGGAGCTCGCGTCGTGCGCGTTCCGCGAACCCGTCGGCCCCGATACGGCTGAGCATGTCGTGGGCGGTTCCCAGCTGGAGACGGGCGTCGGCGCCACGGTTCTCCCGGCGCAGCCACTCGCCGTGGAGGAGCCGGGCGCGGGCCGTGTCCATCCGGATCTCGGTCGTGTCGAGCCGCTCGATCGCCTCCCGGTACAGGGCGTCGGCCGCCTGCTCTTCGCCGACCAGAGCCCGTGCGAGGGCCGCGTTGCCCAGAGCCCAGTCGGTGCCGGTGCCCAGCGCCATGTCGCTGATCCTTCGGACCTCGTCGGCGGCGTCCGCCGGTCGTCCCCGTCGTGCCGAGGCCTCGATGAGCTCCATCATGGACGCGATGGTGTGGCCCATCTCCTCCGGGTTCCGGCATCCGCGCCGGGCGGCGGCATAGGCCTCCTCGTGGCGGCCGAGGCCGTTGTAGAGCACGGACGCCGCCCACTGGGTGTCGGCGATCACCTTCGGCTGTCCGCCCAGCATGTGTTCTTGGGTGATTGCCTTGATCGCCTGGAGCGTGGCGGATTCCCGGCCCTTCCACGGCTCGAGGAACAGCGCTCCGTAGAGAGCCCAGATGTCCTTGCCGGTGGCCTCGCCGATCGCCACGTTCTCCACGACCAGAGACTGCGCGTCATCGAGGTCGCCGGCCCGGACCCGGTTGCCGATGCGGTGAAGGAGCGCGGTCGGCAGCACGGACAGATCTCCCGTCTCCCGGGCCAGGCCGACCAGCCGCGCAGAGAGCACGGACCAGGTCTCGAAGTCCCACGCGTCCTGAGCCAGCCCACACGCCAGAGGGAGCCAGCCGAGCCCTTCCTCCTTCGAGACCTCGCCGGTGCGGAAGGCGGCCAGCGCCGCCAGCAGCGTCGGCGCCCCGGCACAGTAACCGTCGGTGATCATCCGGGCCAGGCCTTCGAGGAGCTGAGGGCCCCGCGTGGGCCCGGCGGGCTTCGGCGCGGCGAGAACGGCCTCGGCCAGGTCGCGCGGTACGCGGCCGGCGGTGAGCGCGGCGAACATCGCGTCCCGGTAGGTGGCGCGGGCGAGTTCGGAATCGTGGCGCTCGAGGTGCTTGGCCGCCTCGGTCATCAGCGGCAGCCCGTAGTGCGCGCCTTGAGTGAGGAACGTGATCTGACCGCGCAGCAGTGTCAACTTCGCCGTGCCGAGCTCGTCGAGGGGGCTCTGTTCCGCCGCGTTCGCCAGTTCGCGCGCGGCGCCGAACGCGCCGGCCTGGTACTTGGCCTGGGTGGCTGCCAGCGCTCTGGCCCCGCGGCGGGCGGCGTCGGGCGTCAGTTCGACGGCCCGGGCCAGAAACGCCGCCGCGGCGGCGACTCCGCCGCGCGCCTGCGCCCGGTCCGCCGAGTGCTCCAGCTCGGCGGCCACCGTCTCGTCGGGCACTGAGGTCGCGCACGCCAGGTGCCAGGCTCGGCGATCGGGATCGAGGCGGGCGTCGGTCGCGTCCGCCAACGCTTTGTGCACCTTGTGCCGGTCGGACAGCGCCGCCGCCCGGTAGGCCGCCGACCGCACGAGCGGGTGCCGGAAGCGCACGCGCGCGCCGAATGTGATCAGCCCGGACGTTTCGGCGTGCACCGCTGCCGCGTCCGCCGCGATCCCCAGCCGTTCGGCCGCGCGTCGCAGCAGTGTCACGTCGCCGACCGGCTCGGCGGCGGCGGTCAGCAGCAGACGTTGCGTCTCTGCCGGGAGTGACTGGACACGACGGAGGAAGCCCTGCTCTATCTGACTCGACAGGGGTTGCGCGTCGGGGCCCGCGAAGCCGCCGGCCATCTCGGCCGCGGTCAGCCCGCGGGGAAGCTCCAGCAGGGCCAGCGGGTTGCCGCGCGTCTCGGACACGATGCGCTCACGCACCCGCTCGTCGAGCGGGCCGGGGATGACCGAGTCGAGGAGCGTACGCGAGTCGTTGCCGGTCAGCCCTGTGATGTGGAGTTCGGGGAGGCCGGCGAGCGTTTCGCCGGGGCTCGGCTCACGGACCGCGAAGACGAGCAGGACCGACTCCGCGAGCAGTCGGCGGGCGACGAACTCCAAAGTCTGCGCCGACACGCGGTCCAGCCATTGCGCGTCGTCGACGACGCAGAGCAGCGGCTGCTCTGCTCCGCTGTCGGCGAGGAGGCTCAGCGTGGCCAGGCCCACGAGGAACCGGTTGGGCGCAGGGCCGCCCCGCAGACCGAGTGCCGTGGCGAGCGCGTCGCGCTGAGGCTCCGGGAGCGAGTCGAGGCCGGCGATGAGGGGAGCGCAGAGCTGGTGCAGCCCGGCATAGGAGAGCTCCACCTCGGACTGGACGCCGGCGGCTTCGACGACACGGCATCCGGCGGAACGCCCGAGGAGGTACTTCAACAGCTCGGTCTTGCCGATCCCCGGCTCCCCGCGCAGGACCAGAGCCGCACTGCGCCCGGCGCTGGCGGCCGCCAGAGCGTCGTCGAGGGCCCGGCATTCGTTCCTCCGCCCGAGGAGTCGGACTCGTGAGCCGCCGCTTGTCATGGCAGTTCCTCTGTACAGGCCGCACGAGCCGCGTCGGCACAGCGGCCGGGTGGCCCTCAGGACAGTCCCGAACGCTCCCGCCGTGGGTCGGTCGGGCCTTGCAGCCCGGCGGGGGAAAAGCGAATGCAGACGGACGGTTTGATCCGTGACCCGTGGTCTCCGAGTGACGTACCGGGTCGTGAGGTACCAAGCATCGGGGCCCGCGGGCGTATCCGCAAGGACAACCCCGCCGATCGCGGACGGCACCCCGGAGGGGAGGGGAGGAGACGCTCGCCCTCGGCAACTCGACGGCCGGGCAGCCGGGCAGCCGACACGCGCCACCGTCGGCCACCGGTGCTGCTCGACCCACCTTGACGCGCGAGTGCCGGTAGAGCTCGGTGGTGAGGTCGGCCGGCTCCGACAGGGAGGCGTCCGCCAGTTCGGCGGGGCCATGGTGCCCGAGTATGTGCGCAGGCCCTTCCGGCACGTCATCACGGCGTCCTTGAAGCCGTTCAGGATCGGGATCCGACCCTGGAGGGCCTCTGAAGGTCAGATACCGGGAGTCTTCCGCGTCAGGGCAAGCTTGTACCCCCTGGTGTCGGCTTCCTCGGACCCCGCTGGGTCTGTCAGACGGGTTCGGCGTTGAGGGCGCGTCCGGCGGGGCGGCGGGTGTGAGCCCAGGCCGACAGGGCGGTCAGCGCTCCGACTGCCGTCAGGATGACGAGTGCGGCGGTCAGCAGCCACCACGCCGGCGGCGTGACCGCGGCGCCGAACAGCCAGTACAGGCCGAGCCCGGTCGGGATGCCCACCGCCAACCCCGGGACGGCGGACAGGAGTTGGGCGACGCAGAGTGCCGAGACGGCCTGGCCGGGGGTGGCGCCGAGGGCGCGCGCCACGGTCAGGGCGCGCCGGGCCTGTACGGCGGTGCTCCAGCCGAGCAGCAGGGCATTGAGCGTGGACAGTGCCACCAGCGCGAGCGTGACGCCGAGCAGCACCTGGCCGGTCTGTTCGGTCCGTACCTCGATGGGGCCGAACCGCAGGGCGTCGGGGGCCGCGTTCAGCGCGGCGTGCCAGGTGAGCATGGCGGTGACCATGACGGTGGTGGCGGCCGTACCGGTGGCGGTCAGTGCGGCGCGGCCGGGCCGCCGGGCGAGCAGTCGGACGCCGAGCAGCAGCGACGTGGGCAGGTAGGCCGTCGTCGCGTTCAGCCGCGGGTGGTGTGTGAGCGGGTGTGCCGGGGCGGCCAGGGTGCGGACGGTGCTGGTGCGGGCGGCGCGCAGGACGGGGCCGAGCGTGCCGGCGAGGGCGATCACGAGGGCGAGGAAGACCGTGCCGACGACGGTGTCGGCGCCCGGTGGGCTGACGGTGTTGAGCAACCCGGCACTGGGGTCGGTCAGTTCGGGTGCGGTCAGGGTCCCGGCGGCCAGTCCGAGTGCGGTGGCCAGGACGGTCAGCAGCAGGTGCTGCGTCAGCAGGACGGCGGTGACGGTGCCGGGGCCCGCGCCGACGGCCTTGAGCAGTCCGGTACGCCGATGGTCTCGGGCCGCGCGTACGGCGGTGAGCGCGGCGAGGGTGACGACAGCGGCGAGGGCGAGCAGCCAGCCGCCGATGACCAGAGTGGGCCGGGTGAACCGGACCATGGCCATGTCCATCTGGAGGACGTCCTGCCAGTAGTGGTAGTCGAGTCGGCCGTCGGCCCCGATGGCCTGGACGGCCGCGGACTTGTCGAAGGCGTCGGTCGCGGCCGGATCGGACAGCTTCAGGTGGATCAGGTGGATCACGGGCGCGTCGCCCACCGCCGCGTGGGCGTCGGCGGTGGTGAGCCAGACCAGGCCGCCGGCTTCGGGCGGCCCGACCTGCGCCGGGTCGCCCCACGGATACACCGCGGTGGCCGCGCTGATCGCGGTCCCGACGACCGGGTAGTCGCGCCCGCCGACGGTGATGCTGTCGCCGACGCGCACGCCGAGCGACTGCGCGAAGCCGCGCTCGATCACCGCGCCGCCGGCCCGCACCCAGCTGCCGGAGGTCACCAGCGGCCGGTCCACGGCGGACCGTGCGCCACCGCGCCCCTCGACCGCGGAGTGCGCGGAACGGCCGTGCGCCCGGATGGTGGTGTCGAACGCGAAGAACGGCCCGCCGAGCGCGGTCACGCCGGGTGCCTTCGCGAGGCGCGAGGCGATGCCGGAGGGATCCGGGGCCGTCGTCGAGGCCATCACGTCGGGGCCGGCGGTGGCCGCGCGGGTCTTCGCGTAGGCGGTGGCCACGGTGTTGTCGGCCGCCAGTCCGAGAGCCAGGGCGGCCGTGGCGGCGGTGACGGCGACCAGGAACATGACGGCCTCGCCCGGACGGCGGCGCAGGTCACGTGCGATCAGGCGCCATATCAGCAGCAGGCGTCCCACGGTCAGTCCCCCCAGTTCAGCAGTGCACCGAGCCGTGTCGTGCCGCCGTGGCCGCCGCTGCTGTCCAGGTGTGCGGTGTCGCTGTGACTGCCGCTGTCGTTCAGGCGGGTGTCGTCGGCCGGCGTCCCGTCGCGCAGGGACACGACGCGGTCCGCGGTGGCGGCGACGCGCTCGTCATGGGTGACCACGACCAGGGTCTGGCCGGCGGCGCGCAGTTCGCCGAAGAGGCGGAGGACGTCGTGGGTCGCGGCGCTGTCGAGGTTGCCGGTGGGTTCGTCCGCGAGGACCACCAGCGGCTCGTTGACCAGGGCACGGGCGATGGCGACCCGCTGCCGCTGCCCGCCGGACAGCTCCGAGGGCAGATGCCGGGCACGGTCGGCGAGCCCGACCCGGTCCAGGAGTCCGGCGGCACAGCGTCGGGCGGTGCGCGGTGAGGCGCCGGCGAGCAGCGCGGGCAACTCGACGTTCTCCGCCGCGGTCAGCTCGTCCATCAGGTGGAAGTCCTGGAAGACGAAGCCGACGGCGCGCCGCCGCAGTCGGGCCAGCGCCCGCTCGCCGAGACAGTCGATGCGCCGACCGCCGAGCCACACCTCGCCGTCGCTGGGCCGGTCGAGACCGCCGAGGAGCTGCAGTAACGTCGACTTGCCGCAGCCGCTGGGCCCGGTCACCGCGAGCGTCTGCCCGGCCGGCACGTCGAGGTCGACCCCGTCGACGGCCCACACCCGGTTCTCGTCCTCCCCGTACACCCGTGACAGGCCGACCGTCCGCAGCACCGGCCCGGGGGCGTCGCCGGGTCGGCGGCCGACCGGCCCCGCGCTCGGGCTGACGTCCGCATCGCTCCGCCGCGACCGGCCCCTGGCCCGCAGCACATTCCTCGTCATCCGGTCCTTCCGCCCTTCTTCCCGCGCGAGGTGCGGACGGACCAGGTCCGCTCGCACGCCTGCAGCCAGCGCACATCGGCCTGCAACCGGAGGGCGACGCCCTCCAGAAGCAACCCGGCCTCCGAATCCGTGTCGTGAGCGAGAGCGGCGTGCTGGACCTCGGCGAGACTGCGCATCAGCTCCCTCCGCCGTCTGTCCACGAGCGCGAGCGGATCGGCCAGCCCCGACTCGGCGGCGGCCACCAGCTTCAGGTGGAACTCCGCCACGTCCGCTCTGGGCCCGGCTTCCTCGGCCATCCACGCGGCCACCCGCTCCTGCCCGGCCGCGGTCAGCGCGTACACCTTGCGCCGCGGGCCGCGCACCGGCGCGTCCTCACGCTCCTGGACCACCAGGCCCGCCTTCTCCAGTCGGCTGAGCGTGACGTAGACCTGACCCGCGTTCAGCGTCTCGCCCAGCGGTCCGAGCGCCGCCGCCAACCGCCTGCGCAGGTCGTACCCGTGCGAAGGCTCCTTGACCAGCAGCGCCAGCACCCCGTCCTGCAACAGACCGCCCTCCTCCACGACGCTCATATAGATAGCGGTTAGCCAATCGGAACGTCAAACCGGTCCTGCACCCCGTCCGCGGTCCGGAGGACGCACCGCGTCCCCGCCGCAACATCGCCTCACACGGTGGCACTCGGCCCCGAGAAGAGACCGCGGCCCGTCCCGGCGCGGCATGCAGCGGACACGCTGAGGCGTCGTCAGCACGGTGAACAGCCCCATTGAGGTCCTTCCCACACCCTGACAACTTCCTGATATCCGCGCTCCACGCTGGCCCCATGCATCACGGAGAACCCACACATCACGGCGGCCCGTCCCCGGCAGCCGCCTCGGCGCCGGGCCCGGCCCGCCGCGTCCCGGCCCGGTCCGCCCTGGCGCTGCTGTCCGTCTCGGTATGCCTGCTGGCCGGCTGCGGCCCCGCGGCGTCGGACGCGAAGAACCCCGCCGGAGACCCGGCGAAGACACCCGCGCAGGCCGCCCAGGCGGCGACGGGGCCACGGCTGGACCTGCACGTCACCGACGGGCAGGAACATGTCCCGGTCACCGCCGGCGGCCGGGTCACGGTCGAAGGGGGCACGATCACCGAGGTGTCCCTGTCCACCGCGGACGGCCGGGCCGTGGCGGGCGAACGGTCCCCGGACAAGCGGAGCTGGGCTCCCTCGCGCGAACTCAAGCACGGAACGACCTACCGGTTGACCGTCGAGGCCACCGGCGCCGGCGGCCGCCGTACGACCAGGACCGTGTCCTTCGAGACCCTTGCCGAGGCCGACCGGTTCACCGGCGTCTACACCCCCGAGAACGGCTCCACGGTGGGAGTGGGCATGCCGGTCTCGTTCACCTTCGACAAACCGATCACCGAGAAGAAGGCCGTCGAGTCCGCCGTCGAGGTCAGTACGGACAGCGGACAGACCGTCGTGGGCCACTGGTTCGGCGGGCAGCGCCTCGACTTCCGTCCGAAGGAGTACTGGAAGCCCGGCTCCACGGTCACCGTCAGAATCCGCCTCGCCGGAGTGAAGGGGGCCGCCGGCGCGTACGGCGAACAGGACAAGACCGTCCGGTTCAAGGTCGGTCGCAGCCAGGTGTCCACCGTGGACGCCGCCGCGCACACCATGAAGGTCGTCCGGGACGGCGCCACCGTGCGGAACATACCGATCACCGCGGGCGCCGCCTCGTCGCCCACCTGGAACGGGCAGATGGTCATCTCCGAGAAGCTGATCTCGACACGGATGAACGGCGCCACGGTCGGATTCGCCGGCCAGTACGACATCCCCGACGTCCCGCACGCCATGCGGCTGTCCACCTCGGGCACCTTCGTCCACGGCAACTACTGGGGGGACGACTCCGTCTTCGGCAAGTCCAACATCAGCCACGGCTGTGTGGGGCTCAACGACGCCAAGGGCGGCGGCGACTCCGGCCAGGACGGCGCCTGGTTCTACGACAACTCCCTCATCGGCGACGTGGTCGTGGTGAAGAACTCCGACGACAAGGTGATCGCCCCCGACAACGGACTCAACGGCTGGAACATGCCGTGGGGCGAGTGGACGGCGGGGTCGGCGCGATGAGGTACCTCGTGAAGCACCCGGTAAGGCACCGCTTCTCCTCCTCCATGGGCTCCCGTGTGCCGGTTCCCGCGGCGGTCCTGGCCCTGGCTCTCGCCCTGACCGGGTGCGGCGGCCCCGACGTCGGGACGACGGGTGGCGGCGCCCCCTCGGCCCCCGCCGGCGCACAGGACGTCCGGGCCGTCGCGCCCACCACCGCCGACACCGGATCCGAGCCGAGCGCGGCCGGCGAAAGGGGCATGGACACCCCAGCCGCGGAGGCGAGCGCCTCCGCGCCGACCGTCCTGCCGGGCCTCGGCCCCAAGACGCTCGCCGAGATCCCCGCCAACGCCCGGCAGGTCCTCATCGTCACCGGGACGGACAAGAACTCCCCGCAGTCACAGGTGGTGCTCTACCAGCGCACCGACGCCAGCGGCTGGACCGCCGGGCAGACCTGGGCCGCCCACAACGCGCGCGAGGGCTGGACCGACGACCACTACGCGGGCGACCTGCACTCGCCCATCGGCGTGTTCACCCTCAGCGACGCGGGCGGACTGCTCGCCGACCCGGGCACGAAGCTGCCCTACGCCCAGTCCGGCAGCTTCACCATCGGCGGCACCGGATTCGAGGGCGAGCCGCTCGCCGGCTCCTTCGACTACGTGGTCGCGATCGACTACAACCGCAAGCCCGGCACCTCCCCGCTCGACTGGACCCGCCCGCTCGGCACGAACCGCGGCGGCGGCATCTGGCTGCACGTCGACCACGGGGGACCCACGCACGGCTGCGTGAGCCTGGCGAAGCAGCACATGAAGGAACTGCTGCTCGCGCTCGACCCGGCACTGCACCCGGTGGTCGTGATGGGGGACCGCACGTCCCTCGAACGGTGACGACCGATACCGCGAACGACCCATCACGCACGACCGATCACGAACAGGCAATCACGCACGAGCAATCAAGACCGTGCGATCACGAACCGAGAGGGAATCTCAGGTGGAGTTAGGCGCGAAACGAAAAGGCGCGATCGCCGCGGCGGCGGGGCTGGCCACCACCGCCCTGGTGCTGACCGTCCTCCCCGGCGAGGTCGCCCAAGGCGCCCCGACCGGTACATCGGCCACCGGGAGTGCCCAGCCCGGTCCGGTGAAGACGGTGACGCTGGTCACCGGTGACCAGGTCACGGTGGACGGTGGCGGAAAGGTCGCCAGGGTGGTGCGGGCGGAGGGCCGGGAGCGGGTGCCGTTCTCCGTCCGGGTGGTCTACGGACACACCCGGGTGGTGCCCGGTGACGCCGAACTGCTGCTGGCGCAGGGCAAGTTGGACGCCCGACTGTTCGACGTGACCCAGCTGGTCGCGGACGGCTACGACGACGCGGGCCGTACCGACGTACCGCTGATCGTCACGTTCAAGGGCAAGAAGGCGCCCTCGATGACCCCGTTCACCGGGGCCGGGGCGAAGATGGGCCGGGCGCTTCCGGTGGTCAACGGGAAGGCGATGCGGTCCGTCAAGAAGCGCGGCACCGACTTCTGGGACACCGTGACCGATACCGGCGCCGACGCGTTCACCGCATCGACCGCCGTCGAGAAGGTGTGGCTCGACGGGCGGCGCAAGGCCAGCCTGGACAAGAGCGTCCCGCAGATCGGCGCGCCGACGGCCTGGGCCGCCGGGTACGACGGCACCGGCACCAAGATCGCCGTACTGGACACCGGCGTCGACAAGGCCCACCCCGACCTCGCGAGCCAGGTCGTCGCCGAGCAGGACTTCACCGGTTCCGAGTCCGGCACCGCCGACAAGCTCGGCCACGGCACGCACGTGGCGTCCATCACGGCCGGGACGGGCGCCAAGGCCGGCGGCACGTACAAGGGCGTCGCCCCCGGCGCGAAGATCCTCAACGGCAAGGTCCTCAACGACGACGGCAGGGGCGCGGACTCCGGGATCATCGCGGGCATGGAGTGGGCGGTGGCGCAGGGGGCCGACGTCGTCAACCTCAGCCTCGGCGACACGGACATGCCCGGCATCGACCCGTTGGAGGAGACGGTCAACCGGCTCTCCGCCCAGTCCGACGCGCTCTTCGTCATCGCGGCCGGCAACGAGGGTCTTGAGGGCGAGTTCGGCGAGGGGACCGTCGGTTCGCCCGGCAGCGCCGAGGCCGCGCTCACCGTCGGCGCGGTCGACCAGTCCGACGCGCTCGGCGACTTCTCCAGCCGTGGCCCGCGCGTCGGTGACGGCGGGGTCAAGCCCGACCTGACCGCGCCCGGTGCCGCCATCACGGCCGCCGCGGCCGCCGGCAGCGAACTGGAAAGCTCGAAGCCGTCCCCGGCACCCGGTTACATCACCGTCGGCGGCACCTCCATGGCGACCCCGCATGTCGCGGGCGCCGCGGCGATCCTCGCCCAGCAGCACCCCGACTGGACCGGCGAGCGCATCAAGGCCGTCCTCACCGGCTCCGCCAAGCCGGGCACGTACAGCTCCTTCCAGCAGGGCACCGGCCGTACGGATCTGGTGCGGGCGCTGGAGCAGAGCGTGATCACCGAGCAGCAGCCGATCAACTTCGGCGCGCAGCAGTGGCCGCACAACGACGACGAACCGGTGACCAAGCAGCTCACCTACGAGAACCTCGGTACGGAACCGGTCACCCTGGACCTCTCCGTCGACGCCTTCTCGGTGGACGGCAAGCCCGCCGCCGAGGGCATGTTCGCCGTGTCCCCGCAGCGGCTCACCGTCCCGGCGGGCGGCAAGGCCAGTGCCGACGTGACCGCGGACACCCGTTCCGGCAGCGCCGACGGCACGTTCGGCGGCTCGGTGTCGGCAGTCTCGGCCGACGACAAGGTCGCGGTGCGCACCGCCGTCGGGGTGCAGCGCGAGGTCGAGTCGTTCGACCTGACGCTGAAGCACATCGACGAGAACGGCGAGCCGACCGGCGACGGGGTAACCAGCCTGGAGGGCCTCGACAGGGACTTCTACACCCAGTACGCCGACGGGCAGGACGGCGAGCTCACGGTACGGCTGCCCAAGGGCACCTACGGCCTCACCGGTGTGATCCACCCCGACTTCGCGTCCTCGACCCAGTCCGTACTGTTGCAGCCGAAGCTGACCCTGGACAAGGACACCACCGTCACCGTCGACGCCCGGCAGGCACAGCCGCTGGACATCACCGTGCCCGACGCGGCGGCCGAGAACACCGAGGCCACCCTCGCGTACCGCTACGAACGGGCCGCGGGGAGGCCCATGAACACGAACGGGTACTCGCTCCCGACCTTCCAGGGCATGCGGTTCGGGCAACTCGGCCCCGAGGCGTCCGCCGAGGCCGTGTTCGCCCAGTACTCCGGTGACTGGACATCCCAGGACGGCGACGGCAGGCCGGTCACCTACCACCTTGCCTGGGTCCGCCGCGGCGACCTGGGCGGCTTCGCCGCCGAGGTGGAGCAGGACCAGCTCGCCAAGGTCGACTTCCAGGCAGGCGCACCCTTGGCGGGCAAGGACGTCGACGTGTTCGTGAATCCCCATCTGCCCGATGGGGATCTCTTCGGCCGCTACGGCTGGCTGGCGGGGAGCCTGCCGCTGCGCACGACCGACTACATCCTCGGCAACGGCGTCAAGTGGTCCTTCCACGTGCAGCAGAACGGCGACGGGAGCCCGACCGAGTACTCGCTCCAGGGGCCGCCCAGGACCTGGCAGGCCGGCCAGAACTACACCGAGCGGTTCAACGTCGGCGTCTTCGGCCCTGCCCTGGGAAGCGCCTCGGGTTCCGTGGGCTCCGCGGCGACGGGGCAGCCCGGTATCGAGCGGTCCGGGAACGTCATCACGGCCTTTCTGCCGCTGTTCGGCGACGGCGCCGGGCACTACGACACCGGTGGCGGATCCGCCTCGGCCGAGAGCTCGCTCCAGGTCGACGGCGAGGAGATCCCCCTCAGCTCCTCCCCGGCCGACGGCACGACCGAATTCACGGTTCCCGAGCAGGCCGGCACGTACAGGCTGGCCCTGGACAACTCCCGTGATCCGGCACTCTCAGCGGTCAGCTCCCGTGTCAGGGCGGAGTGGACCTTCCGCTCCGCCAAGACCCCCGAGGACGAGCCGGCCGTACTGCCGGTGTCGGTGATCCGTTTCTCCCCCGAACTGACGCTGTCCAGCACGGCGAAGGCGGGCGAGCGGTTCGAGGTGCCCTTCACCATCGAGGGCGCGGCTGCCGGCCGGCAGCCCGCGAAGCTCGCCTTCGAGGTCTCCTACGACGAAGGCGCCACCTGGCAGCCCGCCAAGACCGTCGGCGGCACCCACCTCTCTCTGGACCACCCGACCAAGCCCGGCTCGGTCTCCCTACGAGCCAACCTGACCGACGACCAGGGCAACACCCTCGTCCAGACGATCGAACGCGCCTACCTCACCACCGGGTGACCTGACGCGAAACCTCTCAGCAACTGATCTCGCCCGGGGCGGTGTCCGACCACCGCCCCGGGCGAGATCGTCCCACCGGCCTCCTACGCCACACAGGCCACCGCCACCGCCTCCGCCACGGTCGCCGGTGCGTCGCAGCGGCCGAACGCGTCCCTCTGCTCGCCCGCGCACTGGTTGGGGTCAGCCGTCCATGGTCAGGCTGGTCTCTGCGAGGCGGCCGTTGCTGCATACAGCGCGACAGCTGAGGACGAAGGCGTCGACGGCGTCGTCAACCGGTTGGGGACGAGGCCAGGCCACAGCGATCCGGCTGGGACTGACGCCCGTCACGGGTCGGTAGACGACGTCCGGTCGCTGGTAGAAGCGGGCGGTCGCTTCGGGAGTGAGACTGATGCCTTGGCCGTGGGCGATGGCGTTGAGCCATTCATCGGGGTGGTGCGCGACCGCGCCGATGCGCACGGGGTGTCCCTCGCGCTCATCGGTCGCGAGCCAGTAGTCGCGCCATGTCCCCGAGCTGGCGGGAGTCGCCACGAACGGTTCGTCGTACAGATCCTGGAACCGGATGTGCTTCTGCGCCGCGAGGTGATGCCCCGCAGGCAGGGCGATCCAGCGCGGCTCGGTGAGCAGTACCTCGACGTTGAAGTCGCTCTGCGCGGGCACGGGCAGGCGTAGCAGCGCCACGTCGGCCTCGCCGGTGGCCAGCCCGGCGGTGGGGTCGGTCCATTCGGCCTGCCGCATCTGGACCCGCCGGCCGGGCCGGCGCCGTGCGAAGTCAGCGATGATCGGTTGGGTGTGCTCATTGGCGGCGCTGGCGACGAAGCCGACCCGTAGCGTGTGTGCGGCCCGGGTCGTGGCGGCTCGCGTGACGCGCAGAGCACCTTCCCAAGCGGTCAGCACGGCGCCGGCGTGTGCGGCCAGAGCCTCCCCGGCCTCGGTGGGGGTCATCCCGGCGCGGGAACGGACGAACAGGACCACTCCCAGCTGGGCTTCCAACTGCCGGATCTGCTTCGTCAGCGCGGGCTGTGAGATGTAGAGCCGTTCAGCGGCCCGTGTGAGGTTGCCTTCCTCGACCACTGCGGCGAAGTAACGCAGCAGACGGGTGTCGATATCCATGCTGCCAGGTTATGGAAGCAGGTATTGGACGACTACGGCGGACTGGCGGAATCGTTGATCACGCAACCGGGCAGCCCGGTACCGAACTCATCGGGGAGCGTCCCAGTGACGACGAATGAAGCCGTATCCGACCCCAAGGTCGAGGCCGTCAACCACTTCTTCTCCGCTCATGCCGCTCATGACGTCAAAGGGATGAGCACGATCCTGGCTCCGGGCATCGAGTGGAACATCCCGGGCCGCCACCCGCTGTCGGGCACCAAGCGCGGACTGGACGAGGTGGTCAGCTTCTTCGATCAGCTCGGAAAGGCGGGCTTCCGGGCCGAACCCGTGTTTCTGGGCAGCAACGGCGAGTACGTCGTCGACATCCACCGAGGCTGGACGACGCAAGGCGTGGGCCAGGTCGACACGATGTGGGCATTGGTGTGGCACTTCGACGCCGACGGCCGGGTCGATCACGTGGCCAACCTCAGCGGTGACCAGCACCAGATGGACACCTACGTCTGGGCCAACTTCCCACTGGCGCCCCTTCCCGCCCGCCTCGCCCGATGACGGGCGGAACCAACATGAAGATCATGGTGATCGGGGCGACCGGCACCATTGGCCGCGCGGTCGCCGACGCCCTGGAGACCGAGCATGCGGTGATACGAGCTTCCCGCAACGGCAGCACACGGGTCGACCTGGAAACACCGGGTTCCATCGACGCCCTCTTCGACACTGTCGGCAAGGTCGATGCGGTCATCTGCTGCGCCGCCGGCGGTCGGCTGACGCCGCTCACATCCCCTTCCGACGACGAGTTCACCATCGGACTGCGAGGAAAGCTGCTGGGTCAGGTGATGCTGCTGCGCCACGCCTTGAACCACGTGCGGGACGGCGGCTCCATCACACTCACCAGCGGCATCTTCGAGGAGCCCACGCCAGGCGGCTCGTTCGGTGCCCTTGTCAATGCCGGCCTGGAGGCTTTCGTCCAAGCTGCGGCCATCGAGATGCCCCGCGGGCTCAGAGCGAACGTCGTCAGCCCGGGCTGGGTGAAGGAGACACTCGAAAAGCTCGGCATGGACAGCGAGGGCGGCACGCCGTTGAGCAACGTCGTCCACGCCTACTTCCAGGCAGTCACAGGATCGATGCAGGGGCAGACCCTGACCCCGTCGCCCAGCCCAGGCGACGGCGAGTTCGGGATGGGTAAGGCGCAGGCGGAAGAGTTGGTCGCGGCCGGGGATCCTGCCCAGGACAGCCAGCCGCGCCGCAGGAGCGACCGGATGCCCGTGACCGGGTCACCCCGGGCCCCGGTCACGGAAACGCCGTGACCGGGGCCCCTGGGTCAGTTGCCGCGGCACTAGTTCCGGTACCGGAACACGATCCGGCCGCGCGTCAGGTCGTAGGGCGGGAGTTCCACCAGCACCCGGTCTTCCAGCATGATCTTGATGTAGTTCTTGCGGATCTTCCCGCTGATGTGCGCGAGCACGTGGTGGCCGTTCGCGAGTTCCACGGTGAACATGGCGCTGCGCAGGCACTCGACGACCTTGCCCTCGACTTCGACGACGTTCTTGTTCTTCGTCATCGCACCAGCTCCAGGTTGCTGCTCATCGGCCGGGCGCCGACGCCCTCGAACAGGGCCGAGGCTGCTCGGCTGGACTCGTGGACTTCGGCCCAGGCTTCGGCGAACCCGGAGCGGTGGAGCGTCCCCAGTGCGTGGGCCAGCAGCGCCCGCGCGATGCCGCGGCGCTGCTCGTCGGCCCGGACCGCGACCAGCCCGATGCGTGGCCGGTTCGCCGTCACCACCCGGATCAGTCCCAGGTAGCGGTCCGGCGCCGCGGCCACCGTGTACTTCGACGGGTCGACGATGGTGTCGCCTTCGGGTCGGGGAATCACCTCCGCGGGCATCGACTGCCACCCGACGGTCGCCTCGACTTCGTCACGGATCGCGCGGTCCACCGCTCGCAGCAGACTCTCGTCCGCCTGACCGGCGGGCACGATCGTCACTCCCGAAGGCGGCAGGACTGCTGCGAGCCCCGTGACCCGCGGGTCGGTCGGCACGACGTACTCCCACTCGCGGCGCCGGACCGTGAACCCGGCCCGCCGCCAGCCGGCCGTCAGCTCGACGTCGGCTTCGTCGACCACCGTGTACAGCGGCGCCGGCAGTTCCGCCAGCATCGCCCCGGCGAGCCGGTCGAAGGCGGCGTCGTGCCAGGCGTCGATGCTGACGAACAGCCGTCCGTCGGGCCGGTGCTCCGCATGCCCGCGGCCGACCACCAGGTCGTCATCCAGTGCATGCCATTGCCGGTCCGCGACGCGCGTGATCATCACCGCGTTCTCGCTCAGGCCGGATGTAAAAGGCTTCGTGTTCATCGGAGTCCCCTTCCAGGAGTGCCTCGATCTCAGGCGCTCCTGGCGACGCCGAACGTCAGCCGCCGGACCGTGACGGGTTGAGGGAGCACCCACGGGTAACTGTGTTCACGGGGCTCACCTCCAAACGACGAATTCACGGTCCTCGGTGAAAGTAGCAGCGGGGCGCCGCCTGGCTCAAACCATTTCCCATGAGCTTGTGACGCGATCAGGATCCGGTCTTCCCGAGGCGTCTGCAGCGACTGAGGCTGCAAGCCGACGAGAGGACGGGGCCGTGGAGTTCGACGCCTCGTTCCCCGCGCACCGCGAGGCGTTCGAACTCGTGGAGCAGGGCGAAGATCTGCCAAGGCGTACCCGTCCCGGGCGATCCGCCGCCGCCTTCGGCGGCGCGGGATCCGAGCGGTGATCCCACAGCCTGCGGACCAGGCTGCCAACCGCAGGCGGCGCGGCCGGCTTGGCGGCCGCCCGCCGGTCTTCGACCGCGAGGCATACAAGCAGCGGAACACCGTTGAGCGGTGCATCCATGAGCTCAAGCAGTGGCGCGGCCCGGCCACCCGGTATGACAAGGCCGCCGCCATCTACCTCACCGGACTCCACCACGCCGCCCACACCCGTCTCCGGAGCCGGCGTCCGAGGCGCTGTGTCCTGCATCAGCGGGCGAAGGCCGGTGCCGCGAGCCGCTTCGCCGACTCCCGCTAGTAGACTGTCGCAGCTAATTTTTGGGATAGAGGTGGCGCAGTTTGATGCGTGCGTCGTGGGTGGTGAACTGCCAGCTCACCTGACGTTGGTC
>NZ_JBFAKW010000055.1:0-60787 GCF_040655955.1 Streptomyces sp. NPDC050263
CGTCCACCCCCTTCGCCGGCTGCGGCTCAGCGGCCTCGTCGGACTCGGCCTCGGTCACGTTGTCGCTGGTCATCGATGCATCTTCCTTGATCAGGAGTTACACCGATCGTTTTACAGTCCCGGCCAGGTAGCTGATCGTGCGGTACCAGCCGGCCAGAACGAGGAGTTCGAGCAGCTGGCCATCCTCGTAGTGCACACGCAGGGCATCCCAGGCAGCCTGCGAGAGCTGCGCCGTGTCGTGCAGTTAGTCGACCGCGCCGAGCAGTGCCGCATGGTGCGGCGGCCATGAGACGTTCGCCGCAGGATTGGTGTCGGTCGTCGCCTGAAGCTGTTCGGGGCCGAGCCCGGCCTGCCGGGCGAGGGTTGCGGTGTGTACGCCCCACTCGTAGGAACAGCCGGTGCGCGCGGTCACGCGGGCGATGACGAGCTCTCGGTCGATGGCGGGGAGGCTGCCGTGTCCCAGGAGCCCGGCGCCCAGGGCGAACATGCGTGAGGCCAGTTCCGGGTTGCGGTGCAGGACGCGGAACAGCGTGAGCGGCTCGTGCGGCACGTCGGGGGGCATCCACCGGCGGAGTGCCTGGTCGACGGGGGGCGTGTACGGCGGGGTGAGCGGTTGGATGCGCGGCATGCGATACCTCTTGCTTCGATTTTCGAATCAGTATCATGCTTCGAGAAGCGAAGCGCAAGGAGTGGGTGATGGGAGCCAGAGCGCCACGGCCGGGTGTGCCGGTGCGGGGGTCCGAGTCGGGCCGTCCGGTCATGGCCGCACTCGATCTGCTCGGACGGCGTTGGACGATGCGCATCCTGTGGGAGCTGAGTCAGGCGCCGGCAGGCTTCCGCGAGCTGCAGCGCCGATGCGAGCGCATGTCCTCCAGCGTGCTCAGCACCCGCCTCGACGAGCTGACCGGCGCCCGCCTGCTCACCCTGCACAGCGACGGCTACCACCTCACGCCACTCGGTCAGGACCTTGTCGAGGCGCTGAGTCCGTTGGACGCCTGGAGTCGACGATGGGCAAGGGAAACGGACACCGCCACGGCCGAGGGCTGAAACGGTCGAGCGCGGCTGGTGCGACCGCGGCGTCGAAGCCGTGGGGAGGGGCTTTCTCAGGAGGGCAGCTCGATGATCGCGCTGAGGACGCAGAGGATGACGGTCACCAGAACAGGGGTGTCGCGCCGGCGCTTGGGGTCTGCGGCCTCGCGACCCGGTATTGGCCGGCTCGGCCGCCGCGACGGACCCGGCGAGGACGCAGCCGCGGACACGCAGGAGCCGGGCCGCCTTTCACGGGCGGCCCGGCTCCGTAGGGTCACTTGCCCAGGAAGGTGACGAGCGCCGTGTTGGACCTCCTCCGCATGGGTCCACAGCAGGCCGTGCGGGTCCTGGAGGGTGCCAGTCGGGCGCGTCTTGTGGCTGTGCGTGCAGGAACGAGCCCCCCAGAGCCCAACGCGCGACGCCCCTCCCAGGAACGGCCGCCCGGCGCGGACGGCGTCCTGCGCGCGCCCACTTCTTGCTCAGGAGCGCACGGTTTCGGGCTTGGGGAGGCGGCGAAGGAGCCAGGGCGGGACGCTTGTGGCCCGTCACCGTCTCCGCAGGGCGGCGTGGCGCAGTGGACGGGCTTGGTGAGGGCTGGCCACACCCAACCCTCCGGCCCCCGGACAACGATGGAGAACGCAAGTGGCCGACGAAGCGATGGGTGACGATGTCTACCAGCCGGACGGTTCCGGGGTGCAGGACGATGTCGGGCTGCTCGACGCGGCGGACACCCTGGACTACCGGGGCGGCGACCAAGCCCTGGACGAGGGCTATTCGCCCCCGGAGAGGCCTTGGGGCGTGGAGCACACCGGCGTCACGGCGTCGGAGCAGCGGCGGGGCGAGAGTCTGGACGAGCGTCTTTCCGAGGAGTTGCCGGACAACGGTGTCCCGGAGGGCGACGGTATCGGGGACACCTGGGACACAGACGGTGAGCTCATCGACTACGAGGTCGGAGACGAGCGCGCCGGACGGCTGGTCGCGCCGGACGAGGGCAGCCATGAGAACACCGAATCCGACCTGATCGCCTCTGACATCGGCCTGGACGGCGCCGGGGCATCGGCCGAGGAGGCCGCGATCCATCTGATCCCCGACTCCGAGACCTATTGAGGGGACGGCGAGCGCAGGGACGCTGCATACAGGGCCGACGCAGTCGCGACGTCCGGTACTGCCGGTGCCGCTGCCGCTTCCCCACCGAACACGCGCTCGCCTCCAAGGTCGCCCGTCCCCGCCACGTCTGCCTCGCCGAACAAGACCTGATCAACCCGCTCGACGCCTGACTCGCCAACGCCGAACCCCAGGACAAGGCCGACGTCACGCATGGTCGCGGCGACTGCCCGTGCGCGGAAATCGGATCCTGTTGGAACACGGTTCGGGTCCTGCGGAGGCTCGGCACCCGGGCCTGGATGCTCTGGAAGCGATGCTCGACGAGGGAGCCGGGTCCGGCACGGATGGCGTGTACCGGCCCGGCTCCCGCCCGGTCAGGAGTGCGGTCGGACCGCGGTGACCTTCATCGAGACCGGCACTGGCGCAACGGTGTACGGCGTGTCGTGGACGAGGCCGAGCGCGGCCGTGTAGCGGCCGGGGGTCCGGGTCTCGGGCAGCCTCGCGTCGAGCGTGAGCCGCAGGGTGACGGCGGAGTGCGCCGGGACGGTGAGCGTGGTGGTCTCCTCGCCGAGCCAGCTGATGTCGTCGGCCTCCGTCTGTCCGTAGCCGGGCAGGAGTTCGGTGGCGGTGACGGCGTTGGCATCGCCCCAGCCGGTGCTGCCGCCGATCTTGTACAGGCCGGCCGCCGCGGCGCCGCGGTAGGTGGGGGTGGTGTTGTCCGGGAGCCGCTGCCAGGCGTCGGCGCCCGGGTCGTAGGCCCAGGTGGCGGCGGTGATGTCCGCGGTGGCCTGGGTGGCGACGGAGCCGCCGGTCAGCAGCAGTCGGCCGCCTGCGGTGGTGTAGGCCGCGCCCCATACGCCGGTGGGCAGCGAGGCGACCGGGGACCAGGTGTCGTCGGCCGGGTCGTAGGAGTAGACGTCGTCGACGACGCCCGTGCCGGGGGAGGTCCCGCCGGCGCACACGACGTGACCGTCCAGTCCGCCGCAGGCGAGATAGGCGATGGGCAGCGGGTACGGCGCCAGGCTCCGCCAGCTGTCGGTCGCCGGGTCGTAGGCCTGTACGGCCGTGACGCCGCAAGTGGCGTCGCAGCCGCCGACCATGTACAGCCGACCGTCGAGGACGGCGCTGCCGGCCAGGGAGTACGCCTCGGGAGCGGCGGCGCCGGCGGACCAGGTGTCCGTCGCCGGGTCGTAGACGGCCACCGAGGTGACGGCCTGGCCCGCTTCGTTCTTGCCGCCGGCTACGTACCACTTGCCGTCGACGAAGCCGTGGACGGGACCGCGCCGTGCTTGCGGGGCGTCGGCGCGCCGGACCCAGCCGGCGGAGGTGTCGTTCGCCGTCGTGTCGTAGGACCACAGGCCCTTCTCGACGGTGTCGTCGCCCTCCATTCCGAATCCGGTGTACACCGTTCCCCGGTAGGCGTCCGCCGCGTTGTCGATGACTCCGTAGGCGATGTCGGGAGCGGGCTGCCACTTCCCTCCCTGCGGCGGGGTCGCGGACGCGTCGGCGGACTCCTGGATCCGGACGGTGGCCGAGGCGCCGCCGGTGTTGCGGACGGTGACCGTGGCGCGGGCCGTGGTGTCCTGCCGCACCGAGGCGGCGACGGCGGACGGGGTGACGGTGACCCGGCCGGCCGGCAGATCGAGGTCCGTGGTCCGGACGCTGTCGCGTACGACGCGGGCGGTCACGGTGCGGTCCGCGTACAGGGACTTGGCCGCCGTCAGCTTCACGGCGTCGGTGCGGCCGTGGTCACCGGTCGGCGCGAACAGCCAGTACAGGCCGTCCGCGGTGGCCGGGTCGGCGGGCGTCGCGACGGACACGGCGGGTGAGGTACCCGTGGCGCCGGCGGTGACCTCGGCTCCGTTGACCGGTTCCTTGGTGTTGGCGTCCCGGGTGTGGCCGACGACCAGTCCGCCCGGGACCTTGTCGTAGGTGCGGTCGCCGACGAAGACGTCGTCCACCGCCCACCACCAGCCGTAGCTGCCGGTGAAGTGGAAGCGCAGCTGGACCGCGGAGCGGCCCGCGTAGTCGGGCAGGGGGATCTCGACGTGGGCCGGGCCGTCCACCGAGTCCGTGGTGTGCCGCCAGACGGTGGTCCAGGTGGCGCCGTGGTCGGTGCTGACGTCGACGGTCGCGCTCTGCCCGTCGTAGCCGCGGTAGGCGGTGTCGAAGGCGACCCGAGGGGCGGTGCGGTCGGTGAAGTCGTAGACGGGGCTGATGAGTTGGCTGTCTTGTGAGACGCCGCCCCCGTAGTGGTCGCTGTCCACGATGGCGAACGCCCCCTCGCCGCCGGTGGTGTTGCCGCGCGCCCCGGGGTCGTCGAAGGTCCAGCCGCCGGTGGACGAGTCGGCGTCGGCCACCCGCCAGCCGTCCGGTGCGACGGTGGTCCCGGTGAACGGCTCGGTCGGGCCCGAGCGGTGCACCGCGTAGCCGGGGGCCAGGGCCGCTTCCTCGTCCACGGGTACGGCGACGTCGGCCTTCACCGCACGCCCCGCGACCCTCACCTCCCGGGTCACCGCCCGGTATCCCGGGTAGGCCGCTGCGATGTGCAGCGTGTAGGGGTGACCGGCCGGCAGGGACACCGAGTACCGGCCGGTGGCGGGATCGGTCCACACCGGTTCCAGGGGCGTGCCGTCCACCGTGATCGCCGCGTACAACGGCCAGCCGTGTCCCGATCCGTCGGTGACGGTTCCGGAGACGGTCCGGCTCGGCACCGCAGTGATGGTCAGGTCGCGGGCGAGGTCGGTGCCGTCGTCGACGCGGACCTTGCCGGGTCCGGCGGTGGCGTAGCCGTAGGCGTCGATGGTCAGGTCGTACGTTCCCGTCGGCAGCGTCAGGGCGTAGCGACCCCGGGCGTCGGTGCTGGTGCGGTGGTCGTCGCCGGCGGAGACGGCGGCGCCGGGCACCGGTCGGCCGGTGCGGGCGTCGGTGACCGTGCCGGTGATCCGGCCGTGCGGGCCCATGCGGAAGGCGGTGAGTCCGTTCGGCGTGCCGAGTCCGGTGGGGCCGTCGTAGCCGGCGGTCGCGGTGCACAGGTAGGCGGGATCGCAGGTGCCGTTGGAGCCGTCCGTGACGTCGTTGAGCGCTTCGTCGGGGGCGGCGTACGGGTAGGCGTTGGGCTCGGTGTCCTCGACAGGGGTACCGGCGGCGGCGTACACGCCCGCGACGAGGGGCGCCGAGGCGCTGGTGCCGCCGTAGACGCCCCAGCCCGCCGAGCCGTAGCTGTCGTACACCGCGACGCCGGTGTCCGGGTCCGCCACGGCCGACACGTCGGCCACGGTGCGGTGGTCGCAGCCCGAGTCGTGCTGGAACGCGGGCTTGGGCAGGTAGCGGGAGCAGCCCGATCCGGCGCCGTAGCCGTCGTGCGACCACACCGACTCCGACCAGCCGCGTGCCGTGCCGGTGTCCCGGCGCAGACTGGTGCCGCCGACCGCGGTGACGTGGGGTGAGGCGGCAGGGAAGGACACGCCGGCGTCGTCGTCGCCGGACGAGGCGACGATCGCCACCCCGGGGTGGTCGTAGTAGGCGTCCCAGGCGGTCTCGGCCGGGTCCTCGTCGAAGAGGTCGTACCGGGTGCCGTAGGAGTTGGAGACGACGTCGGCGCCCAGGGTGACGGCCTGCTGCACGGCCGCGCCGAGGTTGTCGATGGTGGCGTCGTCCGCCTCCACGAGCAGCAGGCGGGCGTTCGGAGCGGCGGCCGACACCATGTCGAGGTCGAGCGCGGCCTCGCCGGCCCAGCCTGCCTCGGGCTCCGGGTAGTCGGCGCCGCCGCGCTGGTCGACCTTGGTGAAGCAGCCGTCCGCGCTCGTGCAGGCCGGAAGGCCGAACCGGGCGCGGTAGACGGCCAGATCGGCCTCCGCGGTGGGGGCGTCCTGGGCGACGACCACGGCGACGGTCAGGCCCGCCCCGCCGTCGTCGGGCAACGCGTAGGCGGCCCGCAGGTCGGCCGGGCCGAAGCCGGGGGGCGCCTGCGCGGCCACGGCGCCGGACCGTTTCGCGGACGGGCCGGTGCGCCGGATGGCGAAGCAGGTCGCCTCTCCGGGCGAGGGCGTGCCGCACAGCGACTCGGTGCCGTCGGCTTTGCCGGAGGAGGACGAAGCGGAGGAGGACGTGGAGGAGAGCGCTGTTCGATCGTCGGCGGAGGCGTCCGCCGCACCGGCCGTGGCCACGATCGCGGCGCTCAGGGCGACCGCCGCGATCCGGTTCCCGAGGCGCGGGCCGCTCGGGTCGGGACGTCTGAGGGGTGGTATGTGCACCGACTTCTTCTTCTCTCTCATGAGCACCCCGGTGCGAAATCGCGGGCAGGGGTGCGTCGGCATGCGTGGGCCGACCGCGCGGACGGGCGGTGACGGTGCGTCAACTCGGCCTGTGCGCAGGCAAGTGGGCATGGAGGGTGCCGCCCGGCGGTCGTGCGGGGACCGTCGGCCGGCTTCGGTCACGCAGAGGTCATCCGGCGATTCCCGCGGCGCGTACGACGGTCTGCGTCACGGTGTTGCCGCGGCTGTCACCGGCCTGGACGCGCAGCGTGAGGTACTGCGCCGAGGCGGGGGCGTGCAGGCGCAGGCTCACCTTGCCGTCGCCCCTGCCGCTGAGGCGCGCCGTCGTCCAGGTGGCGCCGTCGTCGTAGGACAGTTCCACCTTGCGGGTGTTGAGCGCCGCGTGGGAGCCGTCCTCCAGGTGCAGCGGAGTGACGAGCAGGGAGGCGTCGGCGGCTGCCTTGCCGTCGTCGGACGTCGGCAGGGTGTAGTCCACCTGGACGAGCGGGAGTCGCTCGCTGTCGTCGGCGTCCCTGGGCGCCGCGGAGGTGAAGGTCCACTCGGTGCGCGTGGCGGTCGAGTAGGGGAAGGCGGCCGTGGCGGTACGGGTCGCCGTGTGCACCAGACGGTAGGTGCCCTTCTTCGCCGGTACGGTCGCGCTCACCCCGGCGCCGCCCTCGGCCAGCAGGGTGCCGCCGCGGTACAGCGAGGTCTCCTGGGTGGTGCCGGTGCTGCCGAAAGCGGCGTAGTTGGCGTGGTCGCCGCCGGAGTCGCCCCAGGACGGGATGACGACGTCCACCTGGTCGCCGGTGCGCACGGGCAGTTGGACGCTGCCGTTGATGCGGGGCCGCACCACGGGTCCGAACCACTCCACGTCGGTGGTGCTGCCCGCCGGATAGGTGAGGGGGCCGGACGCGCTGTAGGACAGGGACTGAAGCTCGCCCTCCTCGGTCCACGAGAACGTGCTGTCGGTGCTGACGTAGTCGGTGCGGTGCGCGCCGGCCGTGCTCAGCCGGTTGGTGCCCACCTGGTACCCGGTCCAGGGGTGGATGTCGTATCGGTTCTCGTACACCTCACGGCCGGCGGGGTTGCGGAACGTGGTCTCGACCCGGGCCAGTTGCCCGGGCGTGGGTGCATAGACGGGGTCGGCGGGGATGCGGCCCTTCCAGGTGCGGACCAGGTCGTACAGGTAGTCCGTGTCGGGGCGGGAGACGGCCCGCAGAGGCACGCTGCCCGTCGTGCTCGCGTCGACGCTCGCCATGAGCTTGTCGCCCCTCGTGCGGGACAGGCCCGCCACCTCGATGGAGGACTTGATGACGGGCTCGCGCAGGCGCCCGTCGAGGTCGTTGACGAACAGCAGCAGCTTCACGCCCGCGGTCTGCGCGGCCCTGATCTGGGCGTCCGCCGTGTCCTCGTCACTGGAGTCCCAGGGCACCACGGCGGCCTTGCCGGCGGCGTCGATGCCCTTGTAGCCCTCGGCGAGACCGTCGCCCGGGTGGATCAGGTCGAGGGCGTAGTCGTCCTCGGGCAGCTTCGTCGAGCCGGGCATGATCCACAGGTCGTCGAACTCCTGCCCGCCGGCGGTCACCGACAGCAGCGGTTCCTGGTTGCGCCAGCGGGCGTTGAGGTACTGCTCGCCGTCGCTGGGCGCGGCCGTGGGCGCCGTCCAGATGCTGTCGTAGCCGTCGCCGACCAGCGAGCTGTCGGCGACCGAGGAGCCGTCCTTGAACGTGCGGTAGTAGTCCAGGCGTCGGGAGAAGTTCTCGGTCTTCTTCGGCGTGACGGCCTTGACCTCCTTGAGCTTGGTGCCGTCGAGCACGAGGTCGGTGGTGCCGGTCACCTTCACCTCGGGGATGACCATGCGGGCGTATCCGGCCGAGGCGGCGCCGTGCGTGCCCTCCACCCGGAAGTCGGCGTAGACGGTGTAGAGGCCGGGCGGCAGCAGTTCGTCGGACTGGCCGCTGCCGTAGAGGTAGGTGCCCGCGTACTCGTCGCCCTTGCGGTAGAAGGTGAGGACGCCGTCCGTGGCCTCGCCGGAGCGGCCGGTGACCTTGGTGCGGACGTGGAACAGCTGCTGGCGGGTGCTGACGCCGAGCAGGGTGTACGTCGGCGCGGCGCCCTCGGCGGACGCCGTCAGCCGTCCGGTCCAGCGCTGGAGGGCGCCCGCCTTGTCCAGGTCGGTGGTGACCGTGGCGGTCGCGGTGCCGTGCGCGGGGACCTCGACGCGGCTGGGGGAGACGGTGAAGACGCCGCCGGGAACGCCGGGGGCGTCCACGGCGAGGTCCACGGTGACGGCCTGGTCGCCGGTGTTGGTCCAGGTCGCGGTGGAGCGGACCGGGCCCTTGTCGGTGCCCTTGGCCGTGCCGGGCGAGTGGATGCCGGCGTCGATCTTGCCGGTGGCGGTCAGCGTCGCCGTGGCCGCCGCGGCGGCGTCCGCCCGGCCGTTGCCGCCGTCGTCCGCGCTGATGTCGGGGGTGGGCTTGGCGGTGCTGACCAGGGCGTCCTTGATCCGGCTGCCGGTCCACTCGGGGTGCGCGGCGGCGACCAGCGCGGCCACGCCGGCCACGTGCGGGGTCGCCATGGAGGTGCCGCTGAAGCTGGTGTAGTAGCCCGAGCCGTTGCCGGCGTACTGCGACCGGGCGGCCAGGATGCCGACGCCGGGCGCGGTGATCTCGGGCTTGAGGGCGTCGTCGCCGTAGCGGGGGCCACGGCTGGAGAACTCGGCGATGGCGTCGGAGGAGTCGACCGCTCCGACGGTCAGGGCCGCGTCGGCGGTGCCGGGCGACCGGACCGTCCGGGCACCGGGACCGTCATTGCCGGCGGCGATGGTGAACAGGGCGCCGGTCTCGGCGCTCAGCTCGTTCACGGCCCGGGCCAGCACGGTGTCGCCGTCGGCGTTCTCGCCGCTGCCCAGGCTCATGCTGATGACCCTGGCGTGGACGTCGCGGGCGGCCCATTCCATGCCCGCGAGGATCCAGGAGTCGTAGCCGTAGCCCTCGTCGGCGAGGACCTTGCCGACGTGCAGGTCGACGCCGGGTGCGACGCCCTTCTCCTTGCCGTCGGAGGCGGCGCCGCTGCCGGCGACGGTGGAGGCGACGTGCGTGCCGTGGCCGTTGCGATCGGTGACGTCCTGGCCGGGGACGAAGCTGGCGCTGTCCTCGACCGCGTCCTTCAGATCGGGATGGCCCGGATCGTAGCCGGTGTCGAGGACAGCCACGTCGACGCCGTCGCCGGTGTTGCCGCCCGCCCAGACCTCGGGGGCGCCGATCTGGGCGACCGAGTCGCTGAGGGCGGCCTCGGCCCGCCCGTCCAGCCAGACCTTGGCGATGCCGCCATGGAAGGCGGCGTCGGCGCCCGGAACCTTCGCGGGGTCGGAGTCGGATTGGGACTCGCCGCCGGTGAGCGCGCTCCACAGGGTGTCGGTGTCCTCGCGGTCCGCGGCGAGGGCCACCCCGTTGACGCTGGTGAGGGGGCGTACGTCCGTGACGCCGCCCGGCATGGCGAGGGCGCGCTTGCGCAAGACGGAGGCGGACGCCTCCTTGCCGCCGTAGGTGACGATGAGCGGCAGGTGCTTGAGCGCCGCGTCGTCGTAGCCGTCGGCCACGAGGCGGGAGACGTTGAAGAGTCGGTCGTCCAGGGCGCCGGACGCCAGGTAGGCGCGGGCGGAGTCGGGATAGACGTAGGTGTCGCCGTCCACGGACAGCACGCGCGCGCCGGCGGGCTCGCCGTCGGGACCCTGAACGGTGAGCGCGCCGGGGTTGTCGCCCACGCCGGGGGAGACGGTGACCTTGTCGCCGGTGACGAGGGTGACGACGGATGCGGCAACGTTGTCAGCATCGCGGGTGGCGCCGGCCGAGCTGTCGGACGGTGATCTGTCGGACGGCGAGGCGTCTGCGGAGGAGGCCACGTGCGGGGTCGCCGCGGTGACCAGGAGGACGGCCGCGACCACGAGCAGGCGGCGCCGTCTTCCGGACGGGTGGTGTGTCAAAGGATTCCCTCGACTTGAATGGGCGTACCGGCGGATGAATGCGCAGGGCCAGCCGCGTCGTCGGGACTGGTGGGAGCGTGCCCACCTTGACGGTGTCACGCCATATGCGACAAGATCCGGCCGTCGCGGATTCGCGCAATTGCCCATATGCGCTCGCGTCCCGCGGGCGGTGGCGCGGAGATACGGCAGAGACACGTTCAACACCGGTGCGCACAGCAGGAGTGTCAGGCTGCATGGATGTGACGTCGGACAACCCCTGGGCCGGAACCGGGCTGGACGCGCTCAGCGGGCGAGTCCTGAAGTACTTGGTGGGCCACTCCTCCGCCTCCTCCCTCACCGTGGCGGCCGCGGTCGGCGCGTCGCGCGAAGAGGTCGAGACGGCGCTGCGGTCCCTGGTGGACGCACTCCTGGTCATCCCCATCGCCGGCCGGCCCCCACGGTGGAAGGCCGGCCCGCCACGTTCGTCCCTGGGCTCCCTGCTGGCCCGCAGACGGGCCGAACTGGCCCAGGCCGAGCTGTACATGGAGCAGCTTCACGAGATCTACGACTTCGCGGCCCGCCCGCAGGCTCCGCACCTGGTGGAGGTCCTGGAAGACAACGAGGAGGTCACCGCACGCTATGCGCATCTCCTCAAGGCCAGTACCCATGAAGTACTGCACCTGGCCAAGCCGCCCTATGTGACCGGGCCCGCGGGCGCCTCCGGCCATGGGGACGCCGCACAGCCGGAGTTCCGCGAGGGATTACGGCTGCGGTCGGTCTACGACACCGAAGGTTTCACTGACACGGTGTCACTGGAGACGGCGCTGCGGGGCAGCGCCGGTGGCGGCGAGTTCCGGCTCAGCTCCCGACTTCCCGTCAAACTGGTCCTGTTCGACCGGACCGCCGCCCTCTTGCCCCTGTACGACGACCGCCCCTCGGCAGGATCCCTCGAGGTCCGCTCACCTGCCCTCGTCGGCGCACTCGCCGCGCTGTTCGAGGTCATCTGGGAGCACGCGGTGCCGGTGTCGCTGGAGAGTCGGCAGGACTGGCCGGCCCCCCGCCAGACCCGGGAGACGACACGGATCGACGAACGAACCCAGGCGATCCTCGACCTCATGGCGACCGGGATGAAGGACGACGCCATCGCCCGGGTGCTCGACATCAGCCGCCGCACCGTGCAGAAGCACGTGAGCGAGGCCGGCAGCGCACTGGGCGCCAGAACACGCTTCCAGATCGCCCTCCGGGCAGCGGAACGAGGCTGGCTGCCGCTGGAGACACCGACTTCGAACGAGTAAGGGCCGGAGCCCGGGCTCGTCCAGTCCGTTCTCGCTATTCTCCCGACTCGATTTGGCGCTTTTCCCGGAGGAAGACAGAAACGCCCGGATGAAGCGGACTTCAGAACTGGGAGAGAGATTTCATTCTGCTGCCAGCTCACCCTGACCGGCAAGGGCGAACCGTGCGGAATATGTGATCCCGCGCAAGTCGGAGGCCCGTCGGCGGGTCGGTCCCCAGGTTTTGCGATGGCGTGTCGAACGGGTGGGAGACAGGTCACGGACCGGGCCGGATGCGTTGCTGTGGGTTTGTCTCGATCGGGTCGATGACGATACATACGCGCAACAATTCGGGGGTTGACAGGCCGTCAATTGGCATCGGCTAATTGATCGCCCGCACATCATGCGTATTCACTTTCATTCAGCCCGAGTTGAGGGCCCAGTCATGATTCGTTGAACCCCTCTGCCACCTCAGGCCCAACCGAGAGCAGCGCAGTGCTGCTGCGGTGGTCACTGCACGGGAGTGGTGATCACGTAGTCGCCGGCGGGCAGGGTCTCGGTGCCGTCTGTGGCCAGAGCTGTCACCCGGTAGAAGGCGGTGGTGCCGCGCTGTGCGCCCGCGTCGATGAACTCCTGGACGACACTGGTGACTTCGGCGACTCTTTCGTACGCAGCGGTGTCCCGGTTCCAGCGATGGATCCGGTAGCCGCCCGCCTGCTCCGGTGCCGACGGGTCGAGGCCGTACCAGCTCAGGTTGTTGTCGTCGCTGCCTGCCGCGGCGGTCGCGGTGAGTGTCAGCTGGGAGCCTTCGGGGGTCGGCGGGCTCGGTGTCATGTCGAGTTCCGTGGCGGAGACGGTCTCGCTGTTCGCGGAGTTCGACTCCTCATCCAAGGCGCTGACCGCGAAGCATACTTTCCCGCAATCCGGGAGCGAGGAGTGCGCCGTGGTGGTGGTGTCGGCAGACACCTCGTAACTCCCGTAGAAGTTGCAGACAGCCGTCTTCCCCTCCTTTTCCCACATCTGGCCCCAGCGCATCGAGTACCCCGCGAGATCGGGCGTGGTGTTGGCGTCCCAGCTCAGGGCGAAGCCGTACTCGGACGGGGTGACCGTCAGTCCGGTGAGGGGGGGACGGCGGGGTGAGGTCTCTGCGGACGCCGGGACTGCGGTGGAGGGGGCGGACTCGTTGCCCGCAGCGTCAACGGACCGGCTCGGGGTGCACCGACGTGTGGTGGCGGACGCTTGCTCGCGCTGCGCAAGGCAGAGCAGTGAACGGGCACGCGTTCTACGCCCAGGACGCCTCTGCGCGTGCGTCGTGGCCGCCGGCCGTGCTGATGGGCGCCCCAACTCCCGTTACCTACAAGTTCGCCCTGGGACAGACCCGGCTTCAGTTCGTCGGCGACGGGTGCCGGTCAGTCCCTCTCGCCGCGTTCGCCGTCCCCTTCGTGCGCGACCACGCAGCCGATTCCATCGGTCCCTACCGCGCCCGCAACGCACCACTCGCCGATCCCGCCAGACTTGCCGTCGCAGTCGCCGTGGCCCGCGCCGCCTGCCGTACAGAGGAGAACCATCTGAGCCGCGTCATCGCCCGCGGCGTAGTCGGCGCCCCGGGCGCGAGCGTGCCGGGATGGATCATCTGGTGGATCCAGCAGCGCCCACCCGCGTGCGGCGGTCGCCGCACGCGGGGGCGCTTGTGGCACCGGGCCCACCGGCTGTTTCGTCAAGACCGCGGCCCTCAGAAGTGGTTCAGCAGCGCGTTCCATGTCTGAGGGCCGATCTGCCCGTCGACGACGATGCCCGCCTCCTCCTGGAAGCCCCTGGTGGCAGCGGCCGTCTGGGGTCCGAAGACACCGTCGATCGGACCGGGGTCGTGGCCGTGGGCGGCCAGGAGCCCCTGGGCGTTCTTGACGTCCTGGCCCTCTGCGCCCTCGTCCAGCGTCGGACTAGGGAAGGACGGCCGGTCCAGGTGAACCTTCCCCCAGACCGCCGGCCGGCCGTCGATCTGGGGCAGGACGCAGAACCACAGCGTGGCGAACGCATCCTGCTGGATGGCGAGGAGGTCGCCCGCCTGCCCGGTGTCCGGAGGAGCGGTGGTCCCCCCGGAAGGAGCCAGGCGTATCTGTGCGGCTTGGGACGACGAGAACTCCCCGCCGCGTCCGCTGGTGCTGGCACCCGAGACCCCGGCTCCTTGCGAGCTCTCGCCCGACACCCCGGTGCCGCTCCCGCTCTCGCCCAGGACCCCGATGGCCGAGCCGCCGTGCTCCGCGTTGTCGCCCGTGGGCAGTGCGAACCGGAAATCGATGCGGCTCTGACCCACCACCCCGGGCGCGCGACTCATCGAGATGCCGAAGACTCCTCCGGTGTCTCCGCGCCGGCCGAAGCCGACCACGCCGGCCAGGGTCCGCCCCCTGCCGAGCACTCCGTACGTACTGCCCTCGCCGACCACTCCGATCAGGTCCCGTTCGGCTTCCCTGTCCGACTCCTCGCCCGGGGCCAGGCTCTCGCCGTAGACACCGCAGAATGTCCCGACAGCGTTGACCCCGTAGACGGTGTCCGTCGACTTCGTGGAGAATCCGGCGCGGGGAAACCCAGCACCTGTGAGGGACGGGCCCACTGCGGTGAATTGATCGTCGTGCGCCATAGCACTCACCTCTGGCTGCGCGGTTTCGGATGCCCCCTCCGGTCAGTTCCAGCCTCCTCCGCTGCCGTCCCTCTGCAACCCGAGGACCTGCGATGCGCATTGCATCCGAGAGGTGCATCATCGAAATGTGGTGTACCAAAACGTTCCCGCCTCGGGGAGAGACACCGTGTCTGTGCGCCGCCGGGGTGCGTGAGGAGGTCGACCGTGTCCAGGCCGAGCTGGAGTGGCAGGAGTGGGTGATCGCCCGCAGGCGGGTCGATGCGGTGCCGGCTCCGGACTGCGGCGGCACCGCCGACACGGAGGACGTCGCGGATCCACGGGCTGCGGGCGGGCCGCCGACGTCCCGGGATGCGGCGAAGCCGAAGTCGCAGGTGCCGGTGTGGCGTGAGGGGCTGGCCTGGTCGGTGCTGTCGGTGGACTACCAGCGCATCCTCACCGTGCTCGCGGACCGGGCCCGGCTCCATCAAGGGCCGCTGCCCTGCCAGGAGTTGGCCGTGTTGTTCGGTCTGGACGCGGTGCCGGCCAAGGTGGAGGCACTGCGGTCGAAGGCGAAACGCCTGGTCGCGCTGGGCACCGAGGCCGCGATGGCCGGTTTCCGGGTCAAGTACGTCCTGGCGACCGAACTCGTCAACGAGCTCGTCGAGGCCGCCGACGAGAAGCTGCTGACCAAGACGATCGCCCGCTACGGACGGGTCGATCTTCTCTGTACTGACGAGCTGGGCTATATGGAGCTGGACCGGCGCGGCGCCGAGCTGCTGTTCCAGGTTCTGACCGAGCGCGAGGAGAAGAACAGTATGGCCATCGCCTCCAACGAGTCCTTCTCTGCGGGGACCAAGACGTTCACCGACCCGAGGCTTTGCGCGGCCATAGTGGACCGCCTCACCTTCGGCGGCAACATCATCGAGACCGGCACCGACTCCTACCGACTCGCCCACACCAAGGCCCGCGCCGAGCAGGCCCAGTAGTTGGCGGGGGGACGGACCAGGGCCTACAGGGCAACCATCAGGTGTGCAGGATGCGCAGGGCGAGCAGTGTCTGCCAGGTCCAGCCGATCGTGAGTGAGAGGCGCTGGATCAGTCCGCCGAGGTCGCCCCAGCGTTGATGCTGGCTGAACGCGGCACTGGCCAGGGCCATCGTGGCTGCGAAGAGCACGCCGCTGGCGATCGAGTAGATGGCCCACTCGGGCGAGTGGGACAGGGCGAATACGAAACAGGCCACCGTAAGGGCCAGGAATCCGATGAGCGAGAACAGGTCATGCAGCGCCCCTGCGCGGGTGTGGTGCTGGAGCTGATCAGGGGTGCCGGGAGGATAGCCGCTCACCGGATCCGTCCGGAAGGCGCCTGCACCCAGCAGGCCCACCGCCCACACACCGATCAGCAGAGCACCCCAATGGGAAGGCCCTACGCTCCACAGGCCCACTGCGAAGATCAGCGACAGTAAGCCCGTGAGGAGGAAGTTGACGGTCTGCGCCCACCCGGCGCGGCCGAGGGAGAGTGAACTGACGGGATGACGGAACGGTTGGTAGTCCACACGGCCGGCGCCTTCCAGTAGATACGTGAGGGTGAACACAGGGCCAGCGGCCATCCCGCAGGCAAGAAGCGCTTGATTACCCATCCCGTCAACATAGGTTGACGAGATGGGTGCGTCAACCTTTGTTGACATGACTGTGGGTGTCTCCCGAGACTCGATCAGGCATCGACTCGCGCGTCTGCTCCGCGAGATCAATAACGGCACCCCAAGATCTGCGCACTCGTCGAACAGGCCATGGCCACCCTCGAGGCCTGGCGGCTCCTGCGCAATCTGCGCTGCTCCACCACCCGCATCACGTGCCTCGTCCAGGCACGCTGCACCTGAGCTGCTCAAGTTGAGGCCGGGAAACGCTCATGGTGAAGAGCAATGAAACGCATTGTGACTGGGCGCTTCACCTGGCGAGTCAGCGCTTGAGTCGGCGGGGCTGAGCGTGCCGGTTGGCGGGCTCGGTCAGGGAGCGGGGGCGGGACCGCCCGGCCGGAACCGCTCCACCCCGACGATGTGCCGCACCTTGACCGGGCGCACGATCACCGAGACCCGCTGCTCCCCTGGCATGCCCCACTCGAACCGCTCGCTGCCCAGGTACTTGTGGGCCAGCCGGTCCATCCGGTGGTGCGCCTCCTCGCCCTCGATGAAGCGGGTCACCTCCCCGCTGATCTGCACCCGGTCGAAGGGATTGGCGGCGTCCGCATGGGAGAGGTAGACGCGGGGGTCGCGGCGCAGGTTCTCCTCCTTCACCCGGCCCACCGAGGTGTTGAACGTCAGCTCCCCCTCGCCCTCCAGGTCCACCCACATCGGGCTGACTTGCGGCGCTCCGTCGGCGAACACGGTGCCGATGTACCAGATGTTGGCGGCTTGCAGCCGGGCGCGGACGGCCTCGTCGAATATCGCAGTCATCCCGAGAGGCTAACAACCGTGATCAGCGTGCGTCTCGGGGAGCCGTGGATCCGCTGCTGACGTTGTCGCCGTGATGTCGTCAAGGTGCGGCCGGTTTCGGCGAGGCATCCGTCGATGAGGTTGCTGCGGTACTGAATCTGGCGGAGACCGTGCCGAAGGGGTGTGTCAATTTTAACGGCTGATCTTGGTTGTTGATGGTCAGTTGTTGCTCGGGGTCAGGCGGCCCTCGAAGGCGATCTGGAACGCGTTGAGGGGTGCTTTCCAGCGCATGGTCCACCGCTTGCGGCCCTTCCCGGTCGGGTCAAGGCTCAATGCCAGGAGGCTTAAGTCGATCAAGGTTCCATGGCGGCTCGTCACTTGGTGGTCTCGTGCGTCGCTGCAAACCGTTTCGGGCGGACGGCTACGGTTGCCGCCATGGATCAAGGGGCGGTTGGAACGGGTAGGCCGGTTGCGCGGCCGGACCAGGTGTCGCTGGGGGTCTTGGTCGCTGCGGTGCCGCGGTTCAAGGTCGACGAGGCTGCTGCGGTGTGCGGGGTGGCTGAGCAACATCGCGGGGGGAAGCTCCCTCCGCATGTGACCGCGTACCTGACGATGGCGCTCTGCCTGTTCGCCGATGACGGGTCTGAGGAGGTGGCGCAGAGGGGCACCGGGTCACTGTCGGAGTCCGGCGTCTGGGACGCGGCATGGGAGCCGCCGACGTCCTCGGGAATCACCCAGGCGCGCAAGCGGCTGGGCCGTGATGTGCTCCGCGAGACGTTCTACCGGGTCGCCGAGCCGGTAGCCACGGGCGAGACCCGGGGCGCTTGGCTGCGGCAGTGGCGCCTGATGGCCATCGACGACTTCGACCTCGATGTGCCCGACACGGCCGAGAACGCTGCCGAGTTCGGCTACGCGGGCAACGCGGAGTCCCGCTCGGCCTTCCCGAAGGCCCGGGTCGTGGCCGTGGTCGAGTGTGGATCCCACGCGTTCATGGACGCTGAGGTCGGCCCGTGGAACCACAGCGAGAAGGCAATGGCTGCCTCGCTGCTGACCTCGATCTCCAGCGACTGGCTGCTCGGGTCCAGGCTCATCAGCGCCATGTAGATGCACTTGAGGGCGGCGGCCTCATTGGGGAAGTGCCCGCGGGCACGAACTCGGCCCAGGCGTCGGACCGCAGTTTCACGATCGCCGGACACTCTTGCCCCACGCCTCCTGGAACTCCAGGAATCTTTCCGTCGCCGACCCGCTTGGTCAGCTGCTGCAGTAGCCCACCTTGCCCGGTCAGCTGCAGCCCCTCCGACCGGGCCTGCTCCACCGGCATCGCGACCAGTTGCTCGTCGGACACGGGCGCAGACGGCCCGGACTGGGCACTCTCGGCAGGCTTCACGGTCTCCAACCCCACGGCGGTTTCAGTCACTTGACGTCTCTCCCATGATCGTCGGATCCGCCGTTGGATTTACACTCCCTGACACCAGGTTCTCGTGACCCGGGGAGGTGCGCCTACTGGTTCTTGTCCGCTGTGGTGCTGGAAGCGCGCACTTCTTCCATGTCGAGGCTGCGGGCCTGGTCGATGAGGTCGTCGAGTCCAGCCCCCGGCAGCGCGCCGGCTTGACGGAAGATGGCGATCTGCTCGCGCACGATCATGAGGGTGGGGATCGATGTGATCTCGAATGCCTGCGCCAGTTCTCGCTGTGCCTCGGTGTCGACCTTGGCGAATACGGCGCCCTCGTGCTTGTCCGAGACTCGCTCGAAGACGGGCCCGAACTTGCGGCACGGGCCGCACCATTCGGCCCGGAAATCGATGATCACAAAGTCGTTTCCGGAGATGACCTCGTTGAAGTTGTCCGCGGTCAGCTCGATGGTGCTCATGAGTGCTTCTCCTGCATGTGATGGGGGTAGTGGGTTGCGCTCGGGGGCTGCGGGGCCGTCGGGCACACCGCGACCTCGAAGTGCGCCCGACGGCCGGCTGCCACGTGACGGCGTTCGTACGCCATCTGCAAGGCAGGTCCGGCGAGGTCAGCGGGCGGCGACGTTTTCCGCGGCCCCGGTCTCCCGGGCTGCCTCGTCGTCGGGCTGGAGGGGCGCGGTGTGCTTCGGGCCGCGCAGGGCGACGTAGACGAGCAGTACGGACATGACGGCGGCGCCGATCCACATGGCCTGCTGCCAGCCGTCGACGAAGGACTGCTGTGCGGCGTGGATCAGGTCCTGGGCGTGGCTGCCGGTCTTGGGTGCGACCTCGATGGCGTTGGCGATGCCTTCGCGCGCGGTGTCCGCGGCGCCCGTGGGGATGCCGTCGAGCCTGCTGTCCATGGCGCTGCGGTAGCCGTTGGCCAGGAGCGCGCCGAGCATGGCGACACCGAGGGCGGTGCCGAACTCGCGGGTGACGTCGTTGAGCGCGGAGGCAACACCCTGTTTGGCGCGGGGCAGGGAGCTGGTGATGGCCTCGGTGGAGGGTGTCATCGACAGACCCATGCCGATGCCCATGGCGAGCATGCCGGCGAGGATGGACAGGTAGCCGTCGTCGACGGACACGAACAGGGCCATCAGGGCCAGGCCGAGCGTGGCCAGGGTGACGCCCACGGTCATGGTGGAGCGGGCGCCGACCTTGGCGGCCATCTTGGGGGCCAGGCCGGAGGTCATCATCATCATGACGGCCATGGGCATCATCGCCACGGTGGACAGCAGACCGGACCAGCCGAGTACGGCCTGGAAGAACGGGAAGAGGACGACGGCGATACCGGCCTGGACGCCGAAGACGACCAGGAGGGTGATGGAGCCGCTGGCCAGGCCGCGCTCGCGGAAGAGGCGTACGTCCAGCAGCGAGGCATCGCGGCGGTGCAGTTCCCAGGCCACGAAGGTGATGGCGGCGATGACGCCGACGGCCAGGCTGATCAGGGTGATCGGGGCGAGCCAGCCGCGTTCGGGGCCTTCTTGCAGGACGAAGATGAGACCGATCACGGCGATGGTGGAGACCAGCGCGCCGATGGTGTCGAAGGAATGGGTGGAGCGCTCGCGGGAGTTGGGCACGGACTTCAGCGTCATCGCCAGCGCGATGACGACCAGGACCACGGGCAGTACGAACAGCCACCGCCAGTCGGCGACATCGACCAGCAGTGCGGAGAGGAACATGCCCAGGATGCCGCCGCCTCCGGCGACGCCGGTCCACACACCGATCGCCTTGCCTCGTTCCTCCTCGGGGAAGGTGGAGGTGATGACGGCCAGCGTGATCGGCATGATCATCGCGGCGCTGATCCCGGCGGCCACGCGGGCGGCGATCATGACCCCGGCCGACGGGGCCAGGCCGGCGGCGACGCTGGCGGCACCGAAGACGATCAGTCCGGTGACCAGCATGGGCTTGCGGCCCAGGCGGTCACCGATCGCGCCGAGCGGCAGCAGCAGCGCGGCCAGGGCCAAGGTGTAGACATTGATGATCCACAGGACAGTGGTCTGCGAGGCTCCGAACTCGACTGCCATGTGGGTCTGGGCGACGTTCAGCCCGGACACCGAGGCGATGACAGCCATCAGCGCGATCGAGACGGTGATCAGGATCGCGCGCAGCTGACGCGCATCCGGTGTACCCCCGCTGCCGGCCGGCGCGGTTGCCGCCTGAGGAGGCTGATTGGTACTCATGGTTTCCTTCCCATAAGGGCATGCAGAATCAGCGCCGGGACAGGACCGGTCGCCAGGTTGGTGAGATGGGGGACTTGCTCACCGCGCGGACCGCTGGATGGCGGTCGCGCGGTTCTTCAGCAGCGGCGTTTAGGCGTCAGCCGGTGGTCATTTGTGCGGCGGCGAGTGCGGCGTCGGTGTCCGCGGTGGCCAGCAGGGCGTTGATGTGGGAGCCGGCCAGGGCTCCGGCTGCGGCGGAGGCGCCGACCTGGGCGGTGAGGTCGGTGGCGTTGCCGGCCACCCACACGCCCGGGATCTCGGTGGTGCCGGCCATGGCGGAGGAGAATCGGCGGCCCATGTTGTCGGGCAGGTCCTCCATGGGCAGCTTCAGGCCGTCCAGGCCCTCGGTGCGGGCCTGCATCTGCGTGGCGACAGCCAGGACCCGCCTCTCCACGAAGGTGTCGTCGGCCAGGCGGACACCTGCGAGGGCGCCGTCGTCGCCATTGACGACTTCCTTGACGTCAGTCTCGATGATGCGGATGTTGCGGGCGGCGAAGCGGGCGCGGGTGTCCGCGTGCAGCTCGGTGCCGCGGGTGAAGTAGATGAGGTCGTCCGTCAGCTGCCGGAACAGCCAGGCGTGGTGGACGGAGGCCGGGCCGGTGGCGAGGATGCCGATGCGTTCATCGCGTACCTCATAGCCGTGGCAGTAGGGGCAGTGCACCACGTTGCGGCCCCAGTGCTCGGCCAGGCCAGGCACCTCGGGCAGCACGTCGCGCAGGCCGGTGGCCACCAGTACCCGGCGCGCCGTCAGCGTGCGGCCATCGGCCAGGGTGATGGCGAACCGCAGGTCACCGTCCGTTGAAGGGGCGGCAGGTTCGGCCGTGGCCACTTCCCCGAAGACGATCTGGCCGCGGTACTCGCGTACCTGCTGGCGTCCGCGCTTGAGGATCTCGGGGGGCGGGGTACCGTCCAGGACGATGAAGCCGTGCATGGCTGATGCGGGGGCGTTGCGCGGGGTGCCGCTGTCGATCACGACGACCGAGCGGCGGGAGCGGGCCAGCATCAGCGCGCCGTTCAGCCCCGCGGCGCCGCCGCCGATCACCACCACATCCACGGTCTCGGTGGGCAGTGCGTCGCTCTCGTAGTGGGAAGTCTGCGCAGACATGTCGCGCCCTTTCGTCGTACCTGGCCCCATGCCGGACCATCTGTGTTCGACGTTAAGCCCGCTTTGCATCATGGGCATACCATGTTGCCTATGACGCAAGAAGATGGGCAGCTGGACAGCCTCGTACGCAAACGGATCCGCGCGCTGCGCGTTGCGCAGGGCTGGTCACTGGAGGAACTGGCCGCCCGCGCCAACCTCAGCCAGTCCTCGCTGAGCCGCATCGAGAACGGTCAACGCCGCCTCGCCCTGGACCAGCTCGTCACCCTCGCCCGCGCACTGGACACCACGTTGGACCAGCTCGTGGAGAACGCCGCCGACGATGTCGTCGTCAGCCCGATGATCGACGGCGCCCACGGACTGATGCGCTGGCCCATCAAGGGCGACCCGGGTATGAGCGTGATGCGTCAGCGGATGACCGACCCGCCGCCCGACAACCCGGCCCGCATGCGCGCCCACCCCGGCCGCGAATGGCTCGTCGTGCTGTCCGGCACCGCCATCCTCATGCTCGGCCACCGGCGCTTTCGCATCGAGACCAACCAGGCCGCCGAGTTCCCCACCATGATGCCGCACGCCATCGGCGCCGAGGGTGGACCGTGCGAGATCATGGGCATCTTCGACCGCGACGCCCGCCGCGGCCACCAGAAAGACGCCGGCGCCGACGGCTGCGAAGCCGACTGTGGAGGCGTCCAGGGCCCCTGCGAGTAGCGAGCCACAATCGTACGGAAGGCCCCGGCGAGGCGGGCGATCTTGCGTGCTGGGCAGCGCGCCAAGCCACCTTCTTGCGCATTGCGCAAGCAGTTGCACGGAAGGCGCATGACGGACCTACGGTTGTTGCCATGACCCAAACGCACCAGCGCACCCCCCACCACGGCGAAGGCGGTCACCACCCCGACCACGGGCTCACCGGCACCAACCGCGACCGGCCCGGCTCGGCCCAGGCACTCGCCGCCGTACGCGCTGGCGACACCCTGGTCGTCCCGAAACTGGACCGGCTCGCCCGCTCGGTCCCTGACGCCCGCGATATCGGCGACTCGCTCACCGCCCGCGGCGTCAAGCTCTCGCTCGGCGGCGCGCTCTACGACCCGGGTGACCCGATGGGCAAGATGTTCTTCAACATCCTGGCCACGTTCGCCAAGTTCGAGGTCGACCTCCTGCGGATGAGGACCCGTGAGGGTATGGCCGTGGCGAAGGCCAAGGGGAAGCTGCGCGGCAAGCAGCCCAAGCTGACAACCCGGCAGCAGGCCCACCTGGTCAAAGAGCACCGTAGCGGCGAGCACACCATCGCCGACCTTGCTGAGCTCTTCTCCGTCAGCAGGGCCACGGTCTACCGCGTCCTGGAACGCCACCAGACCTCCGTGGCACCGTCAACATCCGGCGGGCAGTGACGTGCTCCCTTTCGTCTACCGGATCACCAAGTACGATCCCGCCGACCGCGATGAACACGGCAGCTACATCGGCACCGCCGAGGCGGTCAGCGATCACGGACCTGTCGAATCGGCCTACCTGCAGGCGGTGGCCGCATTTGCCGAACACGCCGGCATCGACCGCTTGGCTGTCCGAGAGCCGCAGATCGCACCCGGCCTTGTCGACTTCGGCGCGGAGCCGGCCATCGAAGGGCATGGACTGGCCGGACTCTTCCCATCCGATCTCGCAGGCTTCCACGACGGCGCGCAGGTCTCGCTCGCCCTCGGCCTGGAACTGGTCCGGGCGATGCTCCGCGACAACGGCGCCTGGTGCCGCCTGGAAGTGGAAGGCAGGTTCACCATCCACGTCGGATGGGACCAGTACGTCTACATCGGCAGCAGCGAGCCCTGCGAGGAAGCACTGGCCCGCACCGGCGCACTCGGCCTGTTCCCGGAACGTCTGGACGCCTCCCCCTACGACGCTGACTACGACGAGCCGGGTGAACAGCGTCCCGCCGACGACGTCTTCTGGGCCCGGCTGCGCCGGTGCGTCGCCGTGTGCCAGGCAGCGATCCTGGAGGAGATCTACGCCGACAACGCCACTCGCTGGCACCGGCTCGACGACGGCACCCTCGACGAAGTCCGCGCTCGACTGACCCCCCGCGCTCAGCTGGCCGTCTGGCCGGACCTGTCCACCGACGTAGCCGCCGTCCTCGCGGGTCTCCCCGAAGAGGGGCTGATCGAGCTCGTCTGGGAGGATGCAGACGGTCAGATCACGAGCACCACCGCCGACGAGACCCAGTTCGCGGGGCTCGCAGCGAAGATCACCGGTGCCCGCGCCGCATCTGCTCTGTCCGTGTATACCGACGAACGCCAGCCTCTGTTCACCGCCGTCCTACCCGACAGCGACGGCGTCCTGCGAGCCCGCTGGAGGACTGAGCCGACCCAGAGCGACCGCCACTGGGCCATCCTCAAGACTCTGTACCGAGGCCAGGTCATCACCGGGACGGTGACCGAGATCGCCAGCTTCGGTGTCACGTTCGTGGACATCGGCGGCTTCACCGCGATGATCAACATTCCCGAACTGTCCTGGCGGCACATCGACTACCCCTCCGACGTCGTCACTGTCGGTCAGGAGATCACCACCGAGATCCTCGACGTCGACATGGTGCGGGAGCGTGTGCCGCTATCGCTGAAGTCGCTGCAGGCGGATCCGATGCTGGATTTCGCGCGGCGGGTCGGTCAGATCGTCACCGGCCCCGTCACGAAGCTCGTCCCGTTCGGCGCCTTCGTCCGCGTCGAGGACTCCGAGGACGGTTTCGAGGGACTGGTCCACAACACCGAACTGGCCGACGCGCACGTGGAAAGGCCCGAAGACGTCGTCCAGGTCGGCGAAGCACTCACCGTCAAGATCCTCGAAGTCGACCCCACCCGGCGCCGGATCGCACTGTCACGCAAGCAGGCACTGGCCGTCGCCCCAGAGGGGCACCGTCATTCTTGACGAGGGAGTCGACTCGATACAGCCCCACAGCGGGCCTGCAGAGGACTGCGGACATCAGCGCAGACGACTACGGAATCCGACAGCAACCCACTGCCGGATCGGCACCGGATCGTGCCCATGAAACGGTGTCAGAAAGTCGATGTGCTCAAGAATTTGAGGAGCACCCTTCACTTCACTCGATCCGGTTGTCGGCGAAGTGGGGAAGCTCGGTGAGCGGCTGGCCGCCGACGGCCCGATTGTGCTGCTGTGTCAGGAACGGCTCACCTCGCTGCGCGCCGCCCGGCCCGACCGGGAGCGGCTCCAGGGAGTCCTCGCGGCCGTCTGGGCTGAGGCCCTATCCGCGAGCGATTCGTGCAGGCGCAGGAAGCGGCAATTTTAGGTGATTACCTGCGGCGCCCGACGCGCGATCCACAGCCTGATCACGCTATGCGCATGATCAAGTACGGTCTGTGCGATGCCTCCCGCAAGTGGAGGCTCCTGACCGGAAACAGGAGTGACGTGACGGCGTCCAAGGCGCAACGACCGGGAACCGACAAGTGGGAGTCCGTGGGCCCCTGCAGCGCAGCAGCGACGGTGGAGTGCTTGCCGGGACCGAAGGGGGGGCTCTCTGATCCTGGTTTCCTCTCCCGCCACGGTGGGCGGCTTCTGGAGCGAGGACGGCGGGCACGGGCACGTAGCGGTAGAGGCGCTCGTACGCGGTCAGCTTGGCGGCCAGGCGCTCGGGGCCCCATGGTGGCCCGGTCGACTTCCACGAACGCCCGCAGCATCGACCCGTTGTCCCCGGCGACGGGGCCGCGCCGGTAGTACAGGAGCGCATAGGGGATGACGGCCTCGCCGCTCCCGATCGGGTGGCGGACCTCGGGGATCCAGTCCAGCGGCTCGCACAGCTCCTCGCGGCGGCGGGCGTCCTCGAGGAAGACGAGCGCGGTCTCGGTCACGGTCGGCGTGTGGCCGGCCTTCAGCCGCACGGCGGTCGGATCGGAAACGGTCCTGGAGAGCCGACGCCCGCGCAGCTCGGGCCACTCGGAGGCGAGCTGCACGCCGTACGAGGTGGGGAACCGCCCCCTGGTCCGTCCGGCCTGCGGCAGCGTGATGCGGTCGACCACCCCCTCGGCGCGCAGCCTGGCCAGCCGCCGCCGGGTCTGCTCGATACGCACAGAGGGAGCGATCACCCGGTGCATCTGCTCGGTGGTGGCCATCCGGTACTGCGCCAGCACCCCCAGCGGGGCTTTTCAGCCATGCCCCCATAACGTCGCGGCACGGAAAGGTACTTCCGTACAGGAGGACCCGTCTGACATCTTGCATCCACCACTCGTTTCGTACGGCCCGGCCGGTGCCCTCAGCACGGCCGGGCCGTCTTCGGAGGACGCATTGATACCCCACATATCGAGCCGACCCAGACGCACGCTGGTGCTGGCGGCCACGCTCGGCGCCGCCCTCGCGTTCGGCGCCCCGGGCGCCCTCGCGGGCACGCTCCCCGTCGTCCCCTCCACCGCGCCGGCCGCCAGGGCCCACGCTCCGGCCGCCGTGCCGGCTTCCCAGAGTGCGACCTGGGTGGCCGGCACGCGTGCCTACCTCGTGATCACCGCCCCCGGTGACAGTTCGGCGGTCCGCTCCGCGATCGCGGCAGGCGGTGGCACCGTCTTCTCGGACTTCGACGCCATCGGCGTGA
Organism: Streptomyces sp. NPDC050263; assembly: GCF_040655955.1. NCBI lineage: Bacteria > Bacillati > Actinomycetota > Actinomycetes > Kitasatosporales > Streptomycetaceae > Streptomyces > Streptomyces sp. NPDC050263. The sequence goes on from NZ_JBFAKW010000055.1 coordinate 26,022, forward strand.
TCGTCGCCCACTCGGCGTCCAGCGGATTCGCCGCCACCATGCGCGGCGTCGCCGGCGTGCAGCAGGTCGGCGCCACGCGCACCTCGGACGTCCCGGCCGACGCCTACAACCCGGCGCTCCCGGCCAATCCGGCTCAGGCCTCGACCCCGGCCGGAGAACCGGTCCGGGCCGACATGAGCCAGATCAAGGCCGACCAGGCCTGGGCCGTGAACCCGGGCTCCGCCTCGGTCAAGGTCGGCATCCTGGACACCGGTGTGGACGACCAGCACCAGGACCTGGCGCCCAACTTCGACGCGGCCGACTCGGTCTCCTGCGCCTACGGCAAGCCCGACACCCGTGCCGGCGCCTGGCGGGACGTCGACACGCACGGCACCCACGTAGCGGGCACCATCGCCGCGGCCAAGAACGGCAAGGGCGTCGTCGGCGTGGCCCCCGGGGTGACGATCTCCGCGGTCCGGGTCGCCGAGCCGGGCAACTCCTTCTTCTTCGCCGAGAACACCATCTGCGGCTTCGTCTGGGCCGGTGACCACGGCTTCAAGGTCACCAACAACAGCTATTACACGGACCCGTGGCAGTTCAACTGCCCGGACAACATCGACCAGGCCGCCATCATCGAGGGCGTCAAGCGCGCCCAGGAGTACGCCGAGGGCAAGGGCTCCCTCCAGATCGCCGCCGCGGGCAACGAGAACTACGACCTCGCCCACAAGACGACCGACTCCGCGAGCCCGAACGACTCGACGCCGGTCACCCGCACCATCACCAACGCCTGCCTCGACATCCCGACCGAGCTGCCGGGCGTGGTCACGGTCGCGGCCAACGGCACGGGCGTCACCAAGGCCTCGTTCTCCAACTACGGGCAGGGCGTCATCGACGTCGCGGCACCGGGCAGCAGCGTGTACTCCACCGTCCCCGGCGGCGGCTACGGCAGCAAGAGCGGCACCTCGATGGCCACCCCGCACGTGGTCGGCGTGGCGGCACTCATCGCCAGCGCCAACCCGGGCATCACCCCGGCGCAGATCCGCGCCAAGCTGGCCGCCCAGGCCAACGACATCGCCTGCCCCTCGGACAGCCGCTGCACAGGCACGACGGCCAACAACTCGTTCTTCGGCGAGGGACAGACCGACGCCCTCAAGGCCGTCGGTACCACCCCGCCGCCCGGCAAGTACTTCGAGAACCTCGCGGACTTCGCCATCAACGACAACGCGACCGTGGAGAGCCCGATCGCCGTCACCGGCGTGACCGGCAACGCCCCGGCCACCCTCAAGGTGGGTGTGGACATCAAGCACACCTACACCGGTGACCTGAAGGTCGACCTGGTGGCGCCGGACGGCACCGTCCACACGCTGCACAACCACGCCGGCGGCAGCGCCGACAACATCGCCCAGACCTACACCGTGAACGCCTCCTCGGAGGTCGCGAACGGCACCTGGAAGCTGCGCGTCAACGACAACGCCGCCTCCGACACAGGCAAGATCGACGCCTGGAACCTGACCTTCTAGCGCAGGGCCCAGCACCGCCCGCGTACAGCACGCACTGCGCCGGCGACAGCTCCCCGCCCGCGGCCGCGGACAAGGCGGGCTGCGGTCTGTTCGGCCAGGGCTGCGAACTGCTGGGCGGCAGAGGGCATATGGGCCTCGGCGGCGGTGTACGCCGCGGTCGGGGCCACCATGCCGGAGGCGTCCAGGAAGGCCGCGGACGGCCTGGGGCCGGTGTCCAGCTCACCGTGCGCCTCCCTGAGGAGCTGCGGGGCCGTGTCCGCGCCGACCGTACGGGCAGCGGGGCCGCGGCTGCGCGCGCCGCGGCCCCGAGGAGTGCCAGCCAGCTCGAGCGGCGGGCCGCCGTCCAGCCCCGGACCGCGGAGGCGGCCTCGCCGCGGGAGGCGGGGCAGGGAGCTGCCGAACAATAACTCCTAGATATTGGTGAGGATTACCGGGGTGTTTGGTCGTGCCCGGCGATCGCGGCGAGCTGTTGTGCCGTGGTCACGGTGAGGGCGCCGGCCGGGACCGTGTACTCGAGCGCGGTGAGTACGGGTGTGGCCTCCCGGAGGGTCGCGCCGATCCGGCTCTTGGCCAGGCCGGTTGCCTCGGCGAGTGGCGTCTGGGCCATGAACCAGCGCTTCGTGAGGAGGAAGACGACAAGCTGGTCAACAACAGAGAGCCGTCTGCTGCCGGCGCCGGGGCCGCCGTCGGGGCGTTTGCCGGGCAGGAAGATCGGCGGGTGCTCGGCACACCAGGCTTGGTATCGGGCGCCGAGATCGTCGAAGGCGGCGGGTCCGAGTCCGGTGAGGCTCGGGTGCCGCAGCCATATGGGGAGCTTGTCGCCGGTGGGAAAGCGTCCGAACTCGACGCTGGGCGGGGACAATTCAGGAGCGAGCGGTTCGGGGCGCAACGTGGGGTCTCTGATCACTAGGAGATCCACATGTCGAAGACACCCCTGCTCGATCGCGAGGCCAAGCGGCGCTTGGCCGTCATACGCCATGTCGAAGAGGTAACCGGCAACGTCGCCAGGAGTTGCGGGCACTACGGCATCAGCCGACAGGCGTACTACATCTGGTACCGCCGCTACCAGGCGGAGGGCATCGAGAGGCTGCGCACTCGCTCGAAGGCGCCCAAGCACAGCCTGGGCCAGCTCGCTCGGCTGATAGGTCGTGCGCGAGACCGGATCGACCGGAACATAGGCAGGCCGCAGTTCCCGCACCCGCTCCTTGAGGATCGTCATCCCGCGTTCCCACCCGATCCGCTCCGCGATCACCGTGGCGGGCTCGCAGCTCGCGGGTCAGCAGGCAGAGGAGAGGCGGACCGCGGGGAGAACGGAAATCTAGGGCCGCTCGATCAGGGCAAGCAGGCTGCCGCTCCAGCGCTCCTCACCGTCTCCCGGCGGCGTCACACGTAGCCCGAACGCGTTCTCGGCGAGAGACAGCACGTTGTGGAGTGGGACGGGTTGACCGGGGACGAGGCCCAGTGGCCGCATCGCCTCATCGAGCTGTGCCGGTGACAGACCGGTCGGCTCCAACGGCCCGAGCGTATGGAAGCCGACGAGGATGTCACCGTCCGCCGCGTACGTGAACCAGTGCATCGGCTTCTCGTTGCAGTGCAGCACGACGGCCTCGGTCCCCATCGATACGGCGCAGAGGATCCGCTCGTCGAGACCGTGCATGCCGCCCTGCTTCCAGGCCCACGTCCACGCACCGTCGACGCCCGTCGTCACCACCGGCTCGTCATCATCGAGGAGGGTGTCGCCGTACTCGTCGTGCAGGCTCATTTCATCGCGCAGGGCCACGCTGTCCGGGTCGGCACCCATGCGAGTCAGCAGTACCTGCGGAGACACCCGTTTGGCGAAGGTCAGCGTATAGATGGGGACGTCTGCTCGGAAGAAATCCAGTCCACGGCCTCTGCCAGCGCTCATCATGCCGAGGATCCTGACACGCCCGGTCCCAGCCCCTGCGGGCGAGCTGCCCGCTCGCACGGGCCAACTACAACACTCGGGGGTCAACTACGGCGCTGAGTCACATGTGATTCTAGGCTCATGATCCAGCGTCCACGCTCTCGCGTGCTCGATTTTACGTTCGATTGCGTGAGGAGTGGGAGGTGGGTGTGATGATGTCCGTTCTCAGTAGATGTGGCAAGTCCCAGCGCTTCTGGCGAACGACTTGGCGGAGTCCCGGCGAAACTGGCCGGCCTGTTGTCCCGCCTCGCTGAAACTGGCGGATTCCCACTCGCTCTCATTCGTGCTGTCGGATCCTCTTTCGCAGCGCTCTGAGCGGCTGTCCGCTCTCGCTCCAGTGACTGGTCAGGGCTCCTGTGGATCAAAATCCAAGTGCGTGTGAGCTGGTTCTCACTCGTATACTCGTGCGAGCTCATGGAGGGGGAGGTGGAGACAGTGAAGCTTGCTGAGGCACTGGCAGAACGTGCGGAGGCGACGCGCCGTGTAGAACAGTTGCGAGCGCGCGTCGTCAGCAGTGCGCGGTACCAGGAGGGGGAGGCTCCCGCCGAGGATGCCGCCCAGTTGTTGGCTGAGGCCGGTGAGGTGCTGAGCTCTCTGGAAACGTTGATCCGGCGGATCAACCGGACTAATGCCACGGTGGAGATGGGTCCCGACGGCACGCTCACCGATGCCCTCGCACGCCGGGATGTCCTGAGGTTGCGTCACTCTGTGGTCACCGCGGCGGCGGACGCGGCGGCGGGTAGCGGCGAGCGGGGATACGGTCGGCAACTCCGGTCCGAGCTGATGATGCTTTCCGCGCTTCCGGTCGCGGAACTGCGCGGTCAGGCGGATGTTCTCGCGCGGGAGATCCGCGAGGTCGATGTGCGGATCCAGCGTACGAACTGGGAGGTGGATCTGCTGGACTGAGCAGTCCAGCATGCGGGGACGATGTGGAGCAGGTAGCAGCTTCGGAGGCGTGCACACACCGAGGGCCGGCGGTTTTCCAGCCCACTCCTGGCGCGTGAAGAGCAACGCGGGGGTTCGACTCCCCATCAACAGTGCAGCTCAGCACGGCGTACAGGTCAAGGTGCACATCGCACAGCACATCACCACGTGCAGATCCGAAGCGGTGAGGGTGGGTTCGGGGCTTTCCACGTCGCAGCACCACGGACAACCGTGATCCGAGCGTAACGGGGGCGTGCGAATGGCTGATCCGTACATCATTCTCAACGAGCTCGCCCAGGAGCTTCGGCCGATGTCACAGGGCATCGAGTGGTTCGAGAGCCTCTCCGCTGAAGAGCAGTCCAACACCCTGCGCCTCCTCTCGCATTTCTGCATGCAGGCCCGCGCCACCACCGAGGACGGCCCGGAAAGTATCCGACGTTCCGGACTTCGCGCCACGCACACACCGGCAGTTCTGATCGCACGAGGGCGGATCGACCAGCAACTCGGGAAGATCGCCAGTCTCACCCCGCACGACGAGCGCCTCAAGTCGTTCCGGCTGCTGATTGCGGTGCCGGCCGTCGCCGACGGACACCGACGGGAGCGCTTCTGCTCCGACGGTTGCGGCCACGCGTGGCATCGACTGGCTGCCGGCGCCCCCGTCGAGACGCTGACCTGACTCCTCGCGCTGGGACTCCCACTCGGGCCAGTCGTCGTTCCCTCGGCAGAGTCCGCTTTCCGCGCAGAGACGAACCGCACACCGTCATCCGAAGTCCCAGCCAAGCTGGATGAGCACAGGTCAACCGCACCGCTCGCTGCCAGTTCTACTGGGACACCATGAGGCCGGCGATCACCCGGAATCCCACCACCACTGTCCGCTCTCGCTCGATCTGTTGATTCTCAACGGAGTTGAGAATCAATCTGCGTCTTCTTGACGAGGTTGCTGCTCGGGTTTCGAGCAGGAGCCCAGTCATCGGGTGACGGAGGCGGTTGCTGATGGAGTGCGACGAGGCGCTTGATTCCGCGTTCGACGTCGGGTTCCAGGACGGTTCGGGGCGGAGCGACGTACTCCTTTGAAGTCGGCGTGCTCGACGGTGCGGTTCGAGGAGGTTCCGCCGGTCCGGGGGTTCCCTTCGGCTCGGGGGGCAGCGTTATTTCTCGGGGCTTTACTGGTCGGCGACGTCAGCTCGGCATGTGGGTTTCGAGTCCTGGCTGGAGCGGGACACCGCGATGCTCCTGGACTTTGATCCGCACGTGGTCGCATTCGCGTCGCAGCCGTTCTGGCTGTACTGGGACGACGGACGGCGGATGCGGCGACACGCTCCGGACTGGTTCGCCCGCTTGGATGACGAGTCAGGGGTGGTGATCGACTGCCGCCCGCCGGGGCGGATCGGGCCTCGGGACCAGGAAGCGTTCGATGCGACCGAGCGTGCGTGCGCCGCGGTGGGGTGGAGATTCCGGCTGGTCGGTGAGGTCGGCGAACACCAACCAACCGCCTCGCCCGCAGGATAACCGGCCCAATGACACGACTGTTCGAGCCGCGCCGGGCATGAACACCACTGTCCCCCCACCGGCGGAGTGGGCCCTCCGATACGGTCGCGCCATGACCGACGCCCTGCGCCCCTCCCCAAACCACCTGGGAGTACTGCCTGTCCGCCGCTGACGAGCTGGTGCTGTGGCACATGCGGCGGGGCGAGGACGTCCCGGAAACCGACCGCCCCCGGGTGGTGACGCTGATCGGCGCCGCCGCGTACGGCGCTGCGGGCCGACTCAACCATCCCGGTGCCCAGTTGAGGATCACCGACACGGATGGCATGCGGGTCACGTGCGTTGCCACCAACACCGCCGACCGTCCGGTAGCCCGGCTCGAGCTCCGTCACCGCCTGTGGGCCCGGGCCGAAGACCGGATCCGGGCCGCACGCGCGACCGGCCTGCGTAACCTGCCCCTGCACGACACCGCGCAGAACAAGGTGTGGCTGGAGATTGTCCAGCTCGCTCTCGACCTGCTGGCCTGGATGCCCATGCTCGCCCTGACCGGCCAGGCCCGCCTCTGGGAACCCCGCCGTCTGCGCTTCCGCCTGTTCTCCGTGGCCGGGCAACTCGTCACCATCGGCCGGTGCCTCATCCTGGGCCTCGCCCGCCACTGGCCCTGGACCGGTGAGGTCACCACCGCCCTCGAACGTCTTGCACTCCTGCCGAACCCCGGCTGACCGGGAACCTTCCCGCCCCTACGAGGGAACCAGTCCAGACCGGAGCAGTGGAACCCCGGCGTCCACCCGAGACGACACCCGGGCCCTCGGCCTGCCCACCATCAGCCACAGAAAGCGAAACGGTCCACCAACTACGTCGGCGGACCGTCACGAAAGATCGAGGTTAGGGCGCAGGTCTGGCGAGTACGTCAGGCGGTGCTACTCACCCGGTCGGCACGGTCGGCAGATCCCGGGCGGGTCTTCGTAGACTCCGCACCCGCTTTCATCCTCGATTACCACTCGGATGTTGTCGAAGATGAACCGTGCTTGCTTAGGTCGGTACTTGCCCTTCTCTCCGCGCACATGCCCCACGGTGATCTCGTGGATCTGCCGGAGCCTTTCGTCGACCTCCCGCGTCAACGCGCGCACGTGCTCGAGTTCCTTGTCTTCGAGCTGAACTGAATTCTCGGCCACCATTCCCGATTCCTCTCTCCGAAGAGATCGATTGCGTTGTCGTCGGCACGGGAGGTGCCACCCGTTGGCGACTGAGTTCCAGGCTCATGCGGATGATTACTGACGTCCAGCCCAGCTGGTCCGAATGGACTAAAGTCGAGGGTTCGTTGAGCTCGTTCTGCCCGACGGTGACCCGCAGCAGCGACGTGACCTGGAGCCGGCCGGGAGGTATCAGTACCGCCTCTACGACGACGGCAAGCTGCTCTACTCGCCTCCGGACCTGCAACTGCGCGAGACCCGGCGGGAGAGCGACGGGGCGCTGGTGGCCATGGGATCCCCCTGACCCCCGCACCTCTTTCAGGCGGCGAGGACGTCGCGCAACTCCCGTACCGCACGCTCACGGTGGTGCTGAGCGGGGATCGCTTCCGGTGCGCCACACTGGAAGGAGGCGGCCGACGCCGTCGCCCAACCCTCCCTGACCGCGCCGTCGACGAAGGCATCGCCTACCGGGCGGAGCTGTCGGTCCGCGTCGATGACCCAGTCCTGTCCGACGACCCGATCCTTCAGCACGACCTCCAACTGCCGGACTCATGGTGGAACGACCTCGCCGGGACGCTGGAGAAAGTGGCGGCCGTCGACACCGGCCGCGTCGCCGTACGGCAGCAATACATGGAGCGGGCCATCCCCGAGTTCGTGGGCATCCCGGCTCCGGCCGTCTCCTGCTGGACCACAGCCCATGCGGATGTGCACTGGGCGAACCTCACCGAACCGCTGTGCCTGCTGGACTGGGAAGGATGGGGCATGGCCCCGGAGGGGTTCGACGCCGCCACTCTCTACGCCTACTCGCTGCTCCAGCCGGACACTGCCGTCCGCGTCCGCGTCGCCTTCCCCGTGCTGGGCAGTCCGGCCGGCCTCGCCGCCGAAGCGACCGTGTGCGCACAGCTGCTCCAGACCGTGGCCCGCGGAGACAACCTGGTCCTCGAAGGACCGCTTCGGAAAAACTGGGCTGAGGCACTCCGCCGCCGCTGAGCCCGCGTGGTCGCCCCGACCATGAGGCCAACCACGCCGGGTGCGACCCCCGACCACGGCGCCGGACGGGGGCGTGTCCGAAGCGACACGCAATTCGAACAAGCGATCTAATGCCGGTGTGGGCGTGACCGACTTCCCCGACGACCTGGTGCAGACGCACAGCTTCTTCCTGCATGAAGTGATCCTGGTCCAGGCCCAGTCGTGGACCGCCATCGTGTCGTGAGCGATGCCCGCGACATGGCGAGCTGTCTCATGTGCCCGCTGGATCCAGTCCGCGATCGGGTCTTCGTCCCGGACCCGATTGAATCGTTGACGGGCGACTTCGGGCTGTCCCGCCATTGCGGCCACGCCCGCGTGGAAGTCCTCCCACAGGTAGCCGGGACGGCTGGGACGTCCCAGCAGCGCCTCGGCCGTGGTGCCGAGGTCGACGAACCGGTACTGAGGTCCATGACCCGCTGCTCGGCTTCCTGGAAGAGCGCGGCCGCGACGGTGGTGAACTGTGCTTCGTTGCGGAAGTCCTCTGCCGGCCGGACCTGTTCGGCGAAGTCGAAGGCCAGGTGCCCGAGGTCCCACCACAGCCACATCATTGGACGGTTACCCGGACACGCCCGCTCACGCGATTCTGTACAGGCCAGGGCAGCACACCGCCGCCCCCGTCTCAGCGGCGCGCCGACGCGCGGTGCCGGCTGCAGCTCGGTGCTCAGCGACACCGGTTCCGCCCCGTCCGAAAGGGATCACCATGCCGTTCATCACCGTCGGCCAGGAGAACAACGCCGACATCGAGCTGTACTACGAGGACCACGGCACGGGGCAGCCGGTCGTCCTCATCCATGGCTTCCCGCTCGACGGGCATTCGTGGGAGAAGCAGTCGGCGGCGCTGCTGGCGGCGGGCCACCGCGTCATCACCTACGACCGGCGTGGTTTCGGCCAGTCCAGCCAGCCCACCACGGGGTACGACTACGACACGTTCGCCGCCGACCTCAACACCGTGCTGGAGAAGCTCGACGTACGTGACGCCGTCCTCGTCGGCTTCTCGATGGGCACCGGGGAGGCGGCCCGCTATCTGGGCACCTACGGGTCGGCGCGCATCGCCAAGGTCGCGTTCCTCGGCTCTCTGGAGCCGATGCCGCTCAAGAGCGACGACAACCCGGCGGGCGCGGCGACCGCGGACTTCTTCCAGGGTGTCTCCGACGCGGTGAAGGCCGACCGGTTCGCCTACTACACGGCGTTCTACCAGGACTTCTACAACCTGGACGAGAACCTGGGCACGCGCATCAGCGAAGAGGCCGTCCGCAACAGCTGGAACGTCGCCGCGGGCGGCGGTGCCCACGCGGCCGCCGCCGCACCGCTGACCTGGGGCACCGACTTCCGCCAGGACATTCCCAAGATCGACGTTCCGGCGCTCATCCTGCACGGCACCGGCGACCGGATCCTGCCGGTCGAGTCCACGGCCCGCCTCTTCCACCAGGCCCTCCCCTCCGCCGACTACGTGGAGATCGAGGGCGCGCCGCACGGGCTGCTGTGGACCCACGCGGACGAGGTGAACGAGGCACTGCTGGAGTTCCTGGCCAAGTAACAACACCCCGGCGCGAGTACGGCAGGCTCCTCGCCGTACTCGCACAGCCGACCGGCACCTGGTAGCGGCTGTTCGGCAGGCCCGCCCGGCCCGAGGCGACCGATCAGAGGCGCGCGACCGCCCGCGCGGACGGTCACCGCCCGCCCGGCACGACGGACGGGGGTCGCGTCGACCGGCGCACCGTCGAGGTGTCGACGGACGAGGCGGACGAGGTGTCGACGGACGACGGAGACCGCGGGGGCGGGACGACGGCCCGTGCCCCGGGCCGAGGCTCTGTCACCGGGCGCCGGAGCGGTCGCCGCCATCCGACGCCGCACGCTGGCGACCAGCGACCGGCTGGTGTCCAGCACCGCGTCGAGGGCCTGCTCGGAGCTCGAACCGGCCTTCTGGTGGAGTACGACGCCCACGACCAGCCGGTCGTTTCCGGCGCGGTCCGGCGCGGTGGCCGCCCACATCAGGTTGCCGCCCGCCGGGGAACTGGACCCCGTCTTGACGCCGATCACGCCGTTCTCACCGACCAGCCGGGCATTCCCGTCCGCGTCCGCAGCCGGCGCGGGCCCGGCCGCGCCGAACGTGGCGCGGCGCAGCAGCGAGCGGATCCGGGCCACCAGTACGGCGGTGTCCACGGGTTTGACCGCGTAGTCGTCGGCGCCGGCCTCCAGGCCCGAGACCACGTCCAGGGCGTCGCCGCGCGCGGACATCATCAGGACGGGGACGGTACTGGCCTCCCGGACGCGTCGGCACAGTCCGATGCCGTCGAGTCCGGGCAGCATCACCTCCAGCCGCAGCATGTCGTGCCCGCCCTCCCGGAACCGTTCGAGGCCGGTCAGGCCGTCTGCCGCCGTGTCGATCCGGTATCCGTAGCGCTCCAGGGCCAGCGCCACGGATCTGCGGATCACCTCGTCGTCCTCGACGAGCAGGATCGAGACGGAGGGCGGGATGCCTTCCGGTGTCGGCACGGCCGACATGTGTTCCCCTCCGGACGCGATGACGGAGGCCCATCATGCCGTCAGGTGTGCGAGCGTCGGGGCACGGGGGCGGACCGGGCCCACCGACGACGAGTCGGTGGCGATGTTCTGTTCCCGCGAGGCATCGACGTGGTCGTCCGCCGCGTTGCGCGACGGCGATGTCCGGTTGCCCGCCGAAAGCGCGGTCGCGCGTCGGCATCTCCCGAACGGAAACGAGGTCAGTGGCTGGAGCCCGCTGCCTCGATCTCGGTGCGGTCGCCGGACCACAGGGTGTGGAACGTGCCTTCCATGTCGGTACGCCGGTAGGTGTGGGCGCCGAAGAAGTCGCGCTGTCCCTGGATGAGCGCTGCGGGGAGCCGCTCGGCGGCCAGCGAGTCGAAGTAGCCGAGTGCGGAACTGAACCCCGGGACCGGTACGCCGGAGAGTGCGGCGGTGGCGACGATGCCACGCCAGGCGGCCTCTCCCTCGGTGACGGCCTGCGCGAAATACGGTGCTTCGAGCAGCGTGGCGATGTCCGGATTCTCGGTGTACGCCTCCGCGATACGGTTGAGGAAGCGCGCGCGGATGATGCAGCCGCCGCGCCAGATCTTGGCGACCCTGTCCTTGTGGATGTCCCAGCCGTACTTCTGGGCGCCGGCGACGATGGCGTCGAAACCTTGCGCGTAGGCGACGACCTTCGAAGCGTAGAGGGCCTTGGCGACATCCTCCGCGAAGCCGGAGTCGACCTTCTGTACTTCCGTGCGGGAGGCGACCAGCCGCCGCACCGCCGCGCGCTGCGCCGGCTTCGAGGAGACGGCACGGGCGAACACGGCTTCGGCGATGCCGCCCACCGGGATGCCGAGATCGAGGGCGTTCTGCACGGTCCACACACCGGTGCCCTTGGAGCCGGCCTGGTCGAGCACGACATCCACGAACGGCTTTCCGGTGGCGGCGTCGACCTGGCGCAGGATGTCTGCGGTGATCTCGATCAGGTAGGACTCGAGCGGGCCCTTGTTCCACTCGGTGAAGATGTCGGCGATGGCCCGCGGCTGGAGACCGCCCACCGTCCGCAGGAGGTCGTACGCCTCGCCGATCAACTGCATGTCGGCGTACTCGATCCCGTTGTGGATCATCTTGACGAAGTGACCGGCGCCGTCGGTGCCCACGTGCGTGACACAGGGCTCGCCCTCGGCGACCGCGGCGATCGACGCGAGGATCGGCCCGAGGGTCCGGTACGACTCCTGCGAGCCGCCCGGCATGATCGACGGGCCGTTGAGCGCACCCTCCTCGCCGCCGGAGATGCCGACGCCGACGAAGTGGATGCCGGTGGGAGCCATTCGCTGCTCACGGGCGATGGTGTCCTGGAAGTTCGCGTTGCCGCCGTCGACGATGATGTCGCCGGGCTCGAAGCGTTCGGCGAGCTGGTCGATGACCGCGTCCGTGCCCGCTCCTGCCTGCACCATGATGATCGCGGTGCGCGGCCTCGCCAGTGACGCGACGAACTCGTCGATCGAAGCGGCGGCGATGAAGCCCGCCTCGGGGTGCCCGTCGACGAGTTCTTCGGTACGAGCAGGAGTGCGGTTGTGGACGGCGACGGTGTTGCCCTCGCGGGAAGCGAGGTTGCGCGCCAGGTTCGATCCCATCACCGCCAGCCCGACGACGCCTATGTTTGCCGCTGTGCCGGTGTTCATCCGGACCTCTTTCGATCAGTGGGGACGGGCGAGCCCGTACGTGTCGTCGGTATCAGAACGTGAGGAGCACTTTGCCCGAGACCGAGGCGTCGGCGGCGACGGCGAAGGCATCGAGCGCGTCGTCGAGCCCGAAGGTGTGGGTGATCACCGGGCCGACTGCCAGGGACCCGTCGGCCATGGCTGCGATGACCTGGTCGATCTCGTCGTTGAACCGGAACGAGCCGACCAGGCGCAGCTCTCTGGTGATGGCGTGCGCGATCGGCACGGGCTGGTCGCCATTGGGCAGGAGGCCGACCATGACCACCGTTGCGCCCCGGGTGGCACCGGCGATGGCGGAGGCGAGACCACGGTGGTTGCCGGAGGACTCGATCACCACATCGGCGTCCACGGCGGCGATGCCTTCGGCGTCACCGGCATGGAGCGTCCGCGTCGCTCCGACCGCGCCGGCGATGTCGAGAGGCTTCGCGTGCAGGTCGACAGCCACGATCTCCGAGGCTCCGGCCCGCGCCGCCACCGCGACGGCGAGAGCGCCGATGGGCCCGCTGCCGACGACCAGGACACGCTTGCCTCGGAGGTCGCCCGCCTGTGACACGGCGTGCCACGCGACGGCGGCCGGCTCGGCCAGGGCCGCGACGCGCAGGTCGAGTCCGGCGGGCAGTTCGCGCAGCATCGCCGAGGGAAGCACGACCTCGCGGGCGAAGGCACCCTCGGTGTGGGGGAACCGCGCGGCCGAGCCGAGGTAGCGCACACCCGGGGAGAGGTTGGGCCGGTCGTGGGGGAAGCGGACGTCGGTGTCCTCGCGCGTCGCGGGGTGGACCGCGACCCGGGCGCCTTCGGCCGGTCCGGTTCCGTCGGCCGCCGCCCGTACGACGGTTCCGACCACCTCGTGTCCGAGGACCATCGGTGCCCGCAGGACGGATTGCCCTACGGCACCGTGGCGCCAGTAGTGCAGGTCGGAGCCGCAGATGCCGCCGTAGGCGACGGCGACGACCGCCTCGCCGGGCTCGGGGGGGCGTACGGCGACACGCTCGATCCGGACGTCGTCGGCGCCGTGGGCGACGACCGCGGTGGTGGTGCTGGGGGTCATGGACGTTCCCTTCTCAGACGACGACCGTCATACCGCCGTCGACGAAGATGATCTGGCCGTTGACGTAGTCGGACGCGCTGGACGCGAGCCATACGGTGGGGCCGACCACGTCGGTCACCGTCCCCCAGCGCCGGGCGGGGGTGCGGCCGAGAATCCAGGCGTTGAACTCGTCGTCGTCCACGAGGTTCTGCGTCATCTCGGTGTGGATGTATCCGGGCGCGATTGCGTTGATCTGCAGTCCTTCGCCTGCCCATTCCGCCGTCATGGCCCGGGTGAGGTTGCGCAGGCCGCCCTTGGCCGCCGTGTAGGGGCCGATGGTCGGGCGGGCGAGGTCGGTCTGGACCGAGCAGATGTTGATGATCTTGCCGGTGCGGCGCGGCAGCATCCGGCGGGCGACATGGCGGCCCACGACGAAGGCGCCGGTGAGGTCGGTGTCGACGACCCGTCGCCAGTCGTCGAGGCTCACCTCGACGAGGGGTTCGCGGTGCTGGACGCCGGCGTTGTTCACCAGGACGTCGATGGCGCCGACCTCGGACTCGATCGACGCCACGGCCTTGGCCACGGCGTCCTCCGCGACGATGTCGAACGCGCGTGCCGCGACACGGTCGTCGCCGAACCGGCGGGCGAGCGCCGTGCGTGTTGTGTCGAGCCGGCCCGGGTCGATGCCGTTGAGAACGACGGTGGCCCCGGCGTCCGCGAGTCCGGTGGCGATGCCGAGTCCGATGCCCCGGCTCGATCCGGTGACCAGGGCGACTTTGCCGGTGAGGTCGAAGGGGGACGTCATGTGCGTAACTGTCTTCCTGGTCAGTAGAACTCGACGGTGTTCACGCGGTTGATCAGGCTCTGTCCGTCGAGGAGATGGGTGGCGTTGGCGGCGAAGAGTTCGGCGATGAGACGGTCCTCCGCCGCGTCGAGCGCGGCGGTGTGCGGGCTCACCAGCACGCGGTCGTGATCCCAGAGCGGGCTGTGGACCTGGAGCGGTTCGGTCTCGAAGACGTCCAGCGCGGCGAAGCCGATGCGGCCGGAGTCGAGTGCGTCGACCAGGGTGGCCTCGTCGACGACGGTGCCGCGGCCGACGTTGACGAGGGCCGTGCCGGGCCGGACGGCGTCGAAGAACCGCTTGCCGAGGAGATGCTCGGTCGCCTCGGTACCGGGGAGCGTGTTCACGACCGCGTCCACGGTGGGGGCCACCTCGGTGATGCGGTCGGGGTGCACCACGGTGGTGACACCGGGGACGTCGACGTTCCCCCTGCTCGTGCCGATGACCGTCGCGCCCAGCGCGTGGAGTGCCGCGGCGACGGCTCGGCCGATTCCGCCGAGGCCGAGGACCAGCACGGTCTGCCGGCTCACCTGTCCCATCGTCCAGCGGCCGCTCCACTCGTGGTCGCGCTGCTGGCGGATCAGGCGGGGCAGATCCTTGGCCGCCGCGAGCACGCCGAAGACGGCGAACTCGGCGAGCGGACGTCCGTGCACTCCGGCCGAGGTGGTGAAGAGGACTCGGTCGAGTTCGTCGGTGCGCAGCCCTGCGGCCTTGACCTGGCCGCCTCCGCCGGCGGCCATGGTGTGCACCCAGCGCAGACGGGGGTTGGCCCGGACGGTTCGCGCCAGGGCGGCCGGGTCCACGTCGGGAATGCCGTACAGGGCGTCGGCCGAGTCGAGGGCGGCTTCGTAGGCGCGCTGCTGCCGGGGGGTGCGCTGCCAGGCCGGGTCGCCGGCGAAGTCGGCGGGCCAGCGCATCGGCGGGAGGAGGGCGTGGTCGACGACGAGGTCGATCCGCGGTTCCAGCTCCTGGATGCGCGCGCAGTTCTCCTCGGACAGCGGTGCGGCGACGGCGACGCGGAGGCGGCCCGGTATCCGGTCCTGGCCGGTCATCGGGCGGCCTTGGTCCGCAGTGTCTCGACCTCGGCGTCGAGTGCCGCCTCGCGGGCGACGATTTCCTCGACGGCCTTGAGTGCTTCGCCGGCGCGGTGCGGCGGGATCACGATGACGCCGTCCCCGTCAGCCGCGACGATGTCGCCGGGGTTCACCACGACGCCGCCGACGGCGACGGGTTCGCCGATCGTGCCCGGACCGTTCTTGAAGGGCCCGGCAGGAGTGAGCCCGCGGGCGAAGACCGGTACGCGCAGCTGTTCGATGATCGCGGCGTCGCGTACGTATCCGTCGACGACCGCGCCGACGGCGCCGTACACGGCGAATCGCTGGGCGAGGTTGTCGCCGATGATCGCCCGGCCGTCATAGCCGAACGCGTTGATGACGAGGATGTCTCCGGGGCGGATGTGCTCGAGCGCGGCGATCACGGCCTTGTTGTCGCCCGCGACGGTCAGGACCGGGAGCGCCCTGCCGACGGCCCTGGCACCGCTCCACACGGGTGAGATGCCTCCGTCGACGATGTTCAGCCGGTCGAGGGCGTCACCGAGGTTGGCGACGGAGTGGGCACGGAATTGATCGAGCACTGCGTCGTCGACGCGTTCCCAAGAGGTGTTCACGCGCACGTTGTCCTGGGTCATAGCGGTCTCCCTGAGGGTGGGTGTGGAGAGGAAGGCATGGCGGGCATCCGGCACCGGCTGCCGCGGGGAGGCGTGTCCGGCTCGGTCCTGTCGACCGGCCGAAGCCGGAGGGGCCGAGGCGCCCTTCCGTCCGCGGTGTCCGCGCGGGTCTGCCGAGGGGGGTCGGCTCGGCGCACCGTTACGGCGGGACACGGCCGTGGGAGCGAGCGCCGTGCCGTGTCGACCGCCCGTACTTCCGCGGGAACGGTTCGACAGGGTCCGGGTACCGGCCTGCCCGGTCGGTCGTGTGCAGCCCGGCGAGGTCGGCCGTCGCGGACTGCACGCTCCTGCGGCGTTCCGGCGGACGGGCCGCATCCGGCGTCGTTCCGCCTCCGCCCCGCGCGTCAGCCGCCGGTGCGGGTCTCGCAGGCGGCAGCCCGGCATCGGCGACGCCGGAGCTCTGGTGGTGGGGCCATGGGTCATCCCGCCCTGTCTAGAAAACGAGAAATCTTTCGCGTTTCGCGAGAGTCAGTGTGCATGCATCTGTGCCGCAAGACAAGGGGGTGTCCTGCGAGGTGTCGGCCGGACGGGGCGGCGGCCTTGCGAAGCGGTCGACACGACGGGGCGCCGCGTGGCGGATCCGGGCTCCGACCCCCTTCCGGCGCGAGCCGACCGGGCGTCGACCCGCACGGGAAAGCGGCTGCACGGCACCGCGGCCAAGCGTCGACCGGCCCGGAAGCGCGACGGAATCGGAAGGTTGACTTGGGGGCAACACGAATCCTTGACCGCCCGAGAATGCGAACCTATTCTCATTCGCGATTCGAGTCTCAACTCGGCTTCGGCGTTGTTCTCCAGCCCCTCACGGCACACCGAAGCCGCACAACTCCCCGAGGCACAGCCGTCTTCCACCCCCAGAACCCGCAGCGTATGGGTGCGGTGCACCTCGGCACGGGAGCGACCGCCGGCAGCGACCACGTTCAGCGCACGTTTCTCAGGACACCGTTCCCGGCGTCCGCGACACCGAAAGTGAACGCGAATGACAACGTCAGATCGGCTCGACACCACATCAGAACGTCACGAGGCCGCGTCGGAGGAGCCCGCCGCGGCAGCGGCCGACGTCGTCACCGCCAACGGCAAGGTCGTTCGCAAGGCCACCGTCGCGGGCGCGGTCGGATCGTTCGTCGAGTGGTACGACTACGGCATCTACGGCCTGCTCGTCACCTACCTCGCGATCAACATCATGGGAGAAGCCGAGGCCGGAGGGCTCTTCCTCACCAACGTCGGTTTCCTGATCAGCTTCATCGCCCGCCCGTTCGGCAGCGTGATCTGCGGATACCTCGGAGACCGGCTCGGGCGCAAAGCCCTTCTCTCCACCCTCCTGGTGCTGATATCCGGGGCGACCGCGGCGATCGGCCTCATCCCCTCCCACAGCGTCATCGGTGTCGCCGCGCCCGCCCTTCTCGTCCTGCTCCGTGTGCTGCAGGGCTTCTCCGCCGGCGGCGAGGTGGCCGGCGCCATGTCCTTCGTCGGCGAGTACGCCCCGGACGCACGCCGCAACTACATGATGAGCTTCATCGCAGTCGGCTCGTTCGTCGCCCTGATGTGCGGCAGCACCTTCTCCGCCGTCCTGATCACGACGCTCGGCGACGACGCGATGGCCTCCTGGGCCTGGCGGGTTCCCTTCCTCCTCGCCGTGCCGCTCGGCTACGTCGGCTTCTACATCCGCCGCCAGTTGGAGGAGACTCCGCACTTCGTGGCGCTGCGCGAGCAGAACACCGTCGCACGCAACCCGCTGAGGGAGGCCCTGACCTCCCCGCGCCACCTGAAGGCGATCGCGCTCACGATCTTCCTGCCGGCACTCAACGGCCCCGGCTACTACCTGCTGTTCGTCTACATGCCCACCTACCTGAAGACCTCGCTCGGCGAGCACAACTTCTCCATGCTGCGGGCGCTCACGGTCACGGCGTTCAGCCTGGTCGCCATCGTGATCTGTATCCCGCTCATGGCCCGCCTGTCGGACCGGATCGGCCGCAAACCCGTCCTCGTCATCTCCGCCGTCGCGATGGCCGTCGTCTCCTACCCGATGTTCCGGCTCATCACCACGGGAGAGTTCGGGCTGGCCTGCGTCGGTACCATCGTTCTCGCGATCGCCTTCTCCGGCCACGCCGCCGTCGTCCACACCGTCCTCGCCGAGATGTTCCCGACCACCGTGCGCTACTCCGCCTACAGCATCGGGTTCAGCATCTCGACGATCATCTTCGGCGGCAGCGCCCCGCTGCTGATGACCGAGCTGATCAAGTCGACCGGCTCCAACCTCATCCCGGCCTTCGCCTCCATCATCACCGCCCTGATCACCCTGGTCGCCATTGGCTTCCTGCGCGAGACCAAGGGGCAGCCCCTCGTAGCCAGCTGAACCGCCCACCCTCACACCAGGAGAAACCATGGGAATCAACTCCGTAGCCGTCGTCGCCGACCTCGGCGAGAGCTTCGGCAACTACACGATCGGTGACGACGGCGCCCTGCTCGGGCTCGTCACCTCGTCGAACATCGCCTGCGGCTTCCACGCCGGCGACCCGCGCATCATGGACCGGACCGTCGCCGACTGCGTCGAGCGCGGCATCGAACTGGGAGCCCACCCCGGCTACCCCGACCTCGTCGGCTTCGGCCGCCGGCTCATCGAGGCCACCGAGGACGAGATCCGCACCGACGTCCTCTACCAGCTCGGTGCGCTCGACGCCTTCGCACGGGTGCACGGCGGCACCATCAGCCACGTCGCCCCGCACGGCCGGATGGGCTCGATCGCGCAGACCGACGCCAAGCACGCCCGGGCCATCACCGACGCGATCGCCGCGTACAACACCGACTACATCGTCATCTGTCAGCGCGGTCTGCTCGCCGAGGAATCCCGCAAGCGCGGACTCGAAGTCGGCTACGTGTTCCTGGCCGACCGCGGATACGGAGACGACGGCATGCCCGTGCCCCGCTCGCACGAAGGCGGCCTGATCCACGACCCCGAGCTGATCGGCCGCCGGTCCGCGCAGGTCGTGCGGGAGGGCACCGTGCGCTCGGTCAACGGCAACGTGGTGCCGCTCGGCCACGACGCCGACGTCCTGCTCCTGCACGGCGACCACCCGTCCGTCCTCGCGAACGGCATCGCGCTGCGTGCCGCGCTCGACGCCGAGGGCATCCGCGTCGCGGGCCTGCGGGACGTCCTTGCGGAGAAGGCGGAGGCTGCGCTCGCCCACTGAGGGCCGAGCGCACGATCAGGCGATGACCACCACACAGCACGGCGCCATCACCGTCGAGCCCTTCGGGGACTCGGCGGTGATGGTGACCATCCCCCACACCGACCAGGCCGTCCGCAGGGCCCAGATCGTCGCCTTCCGCGACCGGTTCCTGGCCCACCGCCCGCACGGCGTGCTCGACGTCGTCTCCGGTCTCGAATCGCTGCTCATCGAGTTCGACCCGCTGCGGACCGCGCTCCAGCACGTGGAGTACGCGGCCCGCCTGGTGGCGCAATGGGCGCCGTCGCCGTCGGACGGTCCGGCCCGCCCGCGGGCGGCGCGGACGTTCGCCATCCCGGTGGTCTTCGACAGCGAGAACGGCCCCGATCTGGCGTCCGTCGCCGAAGAGATGGACCTGGCCCCCGCCGAGGTCGTCGAAGCGATCGCCGAGTCCACCTTCACGATCGCTCTCCTCGGAGCGGCGATGGCCCCGATGATGGACGGGCTCAGAATGCCCAGGTCCGTGCGCCGACGTGCCGAGCCGCGAACGGACGTCGCCCCCGGCGCCATCATGATCGCCGGGACCAACGCCATCATCCAGCCGTTCCCCGGCCCGACCGGCTGGCGCGTGGTCGGGCGCACGCCGCACACCATCGTGGACATCTCCCGCCCGGACCCCGTTTCGTTCGGCGCCGGCGACATCGTGCGCTTCGTCCCCGTCACGCGGAACGAGGCAGCGGCCGTGGACGCCGGTTTTCTGCTGCCGACGGAGGAGGCCGTATGAAAACCGTAGCGCTGGAGATCACCGGCACCGGATTCATCACCACGTTCCAGGACCTCGGTCGCCACGACACGGAACGGCGCGGAGTCCCCACCGGCGGTGCGGCCGACCAGCACTCGGCGACCGTCGCGAACCTCCTGGTGGGCAACCCCCGCGGCGCGACCCTGCTGGAGAACCTCGGAGGCGAGCTGGCACTCGTGCCCGACTCCGACGTCCTGCTCGCGGTGACCGGCGCTCCCGCCCAGGTCACCGTCGCCGGCTGCCCCGCCGACGGCTGGTCGCCGCTGGTCGTGCCGGCGGGCCACGAGGTCCGGGTCCGCGGCGACATGAGCCGGGGCACCCGCACCTATCTGGCCGTGAACGGAACGCTGAGCGCAAAAACCCTGCTGGGCAGCGCGGCGCCGGACGCCCGGATGGGATTCGGACAGGCCGTCACCCGGGGCTCGCGCGTCCTGCTGCAGACGGAGTTCGGGGGATTCGGCCGCCAGCTGTTCCAACAGCCGCTGTTCCGACTCCCCGTACCCGTCCCGTGCTTCGACGACGGCCCCTGGACCATCGACGTCGTCGCCGGCCACGGAGTCCACGCGATCCCCGGCATCAGAGAGGTGATCGAGGAGGCGACCTACACCGTCACCCCCCGCTCCGACCACGTCGGGCTCAGGCTCGACGGACCGGTGCTCCACCCGGCCTCCGACGCCGAGATCGTGTCCCACGGCGTGCCCGTCGGAGCACTGCAGATCCCGCACGCGGACGAGTTGATCGTCCTCGGCCGTTACCGGAGCCTGACCGCGGGCTATCCCATCGTCGGTGTCGCCTCACGGGCGTCCCTGCCTCTGCTCGGACAGGCCGGACCGGGGCGGCAGCTCCGGTTCCGCTGGACCGACCGCGAGACCTCGCTCCGCCGCTTCGCGCGCCGCGAAGCCGAGGTCCACGCGCTCGGACATGCGGTCACCGGGGCATTCAGCGCACTCGGCTTCACGGTCCCCTTGCTTCCCGCCAACTGAGAACATATTCTCAAATGAAGTCATCATCTCACATAGCTCAGGAGGAGGAACGGTGACGACGCCGAACGGCACCACCGCGCTCATCACAGGAGCCGGAAGCGGGATGGGACGCGAGACCGCACGGTTGCTCGCCCGGGACGGCGCCGCCGTCGTCCTGATCGGCCGCAGGCAGGAGGCGCTCGACGCCGTAGCCGCCACGATCCGCGCCGAAGGCGGCACCGCCCTTGCCCTCGCCGCGGACATCACCCGCGCCGATGACGTGACACGCGTCCTCGACCGGGTGCGGGCCGAACTCGGCCCGGTCGACGTCCTGGTCAACAACGCGGGCAGCGCCTCGTCCGTGCTCAACCCGCAGTGGCTCCCGCATGACGAGTGGCGTCAGGTCCTCGACGTCAACCTCACCGCGGTCTTCCAGCTCACCCAGGCCGTCCTGCCCGACATGCTCGACCGCGGCACCGGGACCATCGTCACCGTCTCCTCGCTCGCCGCCGTCAACCCCAATCTGCTCGGCGGCGCCGCCTACGGTGCGGCCAAGGCCGGCGTCCGCAACTTCATGACCTTCCTGCACAACACCTTCCGCAACCAGGGGCTACGGGCGATCACCGTTCTGCCCGGCGAAGCGGACACCCCCATCCTCGACAACCGAGCCCGGCCCCCGATGCCGCAGGAGCGCGCCGGCATGGTGCAGCCCGAGGACGTGGCCGAGGCCATCCGGCTGGCCGTCGCCCTTCCCCAGCGCGTCGTCCTCCAGGAGATCGTCGTCGCCCCCACCCGGCAGCGCGACACCTCGGGCGACCTCGAAATCAGCCGTTGGGCAGGCGCCCCCGCCGGCACCGCACCGCAGGCCTGAACACGCCACTACCAGGAGGAGAGCGCATGTCGCCCACCATCACCACGCACCCGTCCCTGTTCGCCTCGGCAGACGCCGTAGCCCGGATCGAGGCGGCCTCCCGCCGGACGCAGCAGCCGCAGTCCAAGGGCGACCTCGTCTCGCTCGCCATGGGCGAACCCGACTTCGACACACCCCCTCAAGTGACCGAGGCGGCCCACGCCTCGCTCCGCGCCGGCCGCACCCATTACTCACCGCTGCGCGGCGAACAGGCCTTGCGCGACGCGCTCGCCGACAAGCTCACCGGCATCGCCGGGGCACCGGTGTCCGCCGCCGACATCCTGATCACCCAGGGCGGCACCGCCGGTCTCTCCGCCGCGATCCTCGGCATCGTCAACCCCGGTGACAAGGTCGTCGTTCCCGACCCCACCTACTCCCTCTACGCCGACCTGGTCGCCATGGCCGGAGGCACTGCCGTCCCCGTCCCGCTCGCGCCGGACCTGCACTGGGACCTCGACCGGCTCGCCGACGCCCTGACGGACGCCAAGCTCTTCGTCTTCTGCAACCCCGTCAACCCGACCGGCATCGTGCACAGCCGCGAGGAACTCGACGCGCTCGCCGACCTGCTCGACGGCACCTCCACGATCGTCATCTCCGACGAGGCGTACTCCGACCTCGACTACACCGGGCGGCCGTTCACCTCGACCATCTCCGTCGACGGCCTGCGCGACCGCACCGTCTACTGCCAGACCTTCTCCAAGAGCTACGCCATGACCGGCTGGCGCGTCGGCTACCTCTGGGGGCCGCCCTCGCTCATCCAGGCCGCCTCGCGCATCCACAACACCTTCAACGGATCGGTCAACACCTTCATCCAGGACGCCGCGCTCGTCGCGGTGCAGAGCTGCGACGAAGACGTCGCCCGGATGCGCGCCGCGTACGAAGAACGTGGCGAGATCATGCGGAGGGAACTGGCCAAGATCCCCGGCATCACCCTCAGCGCACCGGAAGGCGCGTTCTACCAGTTCCCGCGCTACGACATCGACCTGCCCTCCGTGGAAGTCGTCGCGGCACTGCGCGCGCACGGCGTCGCCGTCCGGCCCGGAAGCGAATTCGGCGCCGAGGGCGAGAGCCACCTGCGGCTGTCGTACGCTGCCAGCCCGCAGTCCATCATCGAGGGCATCCGCCGGTTGGCCTACGGACTCTCGGCCCTGCGATGAACGCCGTCCCGGACGCAACGAGGAGTCGCCCCATGCGCAGTGACACCGAGCGCAATCGCAGGCACCTCATCAAGGCGGCGGCACGGCTGTTCGAGGACTCGCCGACGCCCGTCAGCCTTGCCGAGATCGCCAAGCACGCCGAGGTGTCCACCGCGACGGCCTACCGCCATTTCTCCTCCGTCGAGGAGATCCTGCACGCCTTCCGCGCCCAAGTGGGCTCCGAACTGAGGGACTTCAGCGCACGGCAGGCCACGCGAGGCATGGCGAAACTGGACGCGGTGTCACGGTACTGGGTGTCCCTGGTCCTCGAACACGGCGGCGCGATGGCGCAGATGCGCTCGCACCGCGGCTATCTGGAGCGGCTGCGCGAAGGAACCGGATACCTCGCCCCGCAGGCCGAAGCGCTCGCCGAGCCGCTGCGGCAGACCACCGAGGAACTGGGCCTCGGAGATCTCGGCGACGAAGCCCTGTACCTGTGGAACGCCCTGTTCGACCCTCGCGACATCCTCGACCTCATCAAGAGCGGCCGCACCGAGGACGAAGCCGCCGCCCGCCTCGTGGCCGCACTGCGCGGCGCCCTGATCGGCTGGTCCACCCCGGAGCACTGACAGGGCGCATGCCGAAGGACCGGTTCGGTGCACCTCCTCCGATGCGGGCCGAACCGCGCTGTACGGCTGGGCAGCGAGTCCGGCCGTACAGCGCCCCGCCGGACTGCACCGGCCTTCCTCCGGGCCCACCCCTCCTCCCGCAGACCAGCGCGGCTGCGAGCGGGACGACGACGTCACCCGCGGTCACACCACTGCCGCAGTCACCGACTCCGCCGTCACATCCCCGGCCCGGCCCGCCGGAATCCGGCCCCTCGCTCCCGCAGAACAGGCCGCGTCCTTTGAGACCTCCACTCCGGCGCCCGGCCGGCCCCGGACGCCTCATGATCGGCGCCCGGCGGCGCGCGGCGCCCCGCCGACCGTGTCCGGGGCACCGCGTTGACGCTCGGAGGGGGGCTTGTTGGTGTACTAGGTGGTGGCTGACCTGGTGTGTTGCTGGTTTCTTGAGAGGTGGTGGGCGGTGGGCGGACAGGGAGAGCGGGGTGTATGAGCTGGGATTGTGTGTTCTGTGTGGAGAGGAGCTGGCTTCGTTGTAGGTATCGGTAGGGCCAAAAGGCTTGGTGTGTACTTGTGCTGGTCAGGGCCCCACCGCCTCGGCAGCACCACGAACCCTGTCATGTCGTCGGTGCGTTTGACGATCTCCAAGGTCAGAGCGAGTTTGTCCCGGCATCAGCCGACGAGGGAGCCGGTGTATCCGCCGTCGGCCCAGACGAGGGTGATGTCGCGGTGCAGGCGGCGCAGCCGCCTCAGCAGGCCCGCCGCGGCGTCGCGGTCGCCGATGTTCGCGGCGGTGACCGCGACGACCAGGAGCAGACCGAGCGTGTCGGTCACGATGTGCCGTTTGCGGCCCGGCACCTTCTTCCCGCCGTCGTAGCCGCGTGAGGAGGCCGGCACCGTCGCGGCGGCCCGCACCGACTGCGCGTCGATGATCCCTGCCGTGGGCTCGGCCTCGCGGCCCTCGTGTTCACGGACCGTCCCGCGCAGACGGTCGTGGGACTCGGTGATCAGCCCCTGCTCGCGCCAGCGGCGGAAGAAGGCGTAGACCCGGCCCCAGCCGGGGAAGTCCGCGGGCAGCGCCCGCCACGAGATCCCGCCCGCGACCAGATACCGGATCGCGTCCGGCAGCTGCCGGTGACAGTAGCCCTCGGGCCGTCCGCCCCGCCCCCGAAGTCAGGCCGGCGCCGGCAACAGCGGCCGCACGGCCGCCCACTCCGCGTCCGTCATGTCCGACGGATACCGGCGCACCCGATCGGGATGATCGGCCGCGTTGCCGTACACGTGCGCGAGGCAATCACACGATGGTGCTGCCGAGTTGAACTGGACTGGCTCGGACACGTACAACAAGGACACCAGGGCCTCCCGGCACTGCGCGGTCAGATTCGCATCCCCGAGCTACCGAGAGGCCCTGTCTTCATGCGCGTACAGCGGGAAGATCACCCAGGTGGGAAGCCTGTTCGAACCGCACGTTCCATGATCGGTTGAGATACGGCTTCTAATCCAAGTTCAGTAGATAGACGCGTTGTACTTCCCCGGCCCTGACTGGGGTGTCGGCGATCGGCTACCCGAGACCGTCTCACGGATCGCGGCCCAACCCCGCTGGATCACTGACTCGCTCGGCTCGCCCGAACTCCGTGACCTGCTCTGGGACCATGCCGCCACGGTGATCTCGTTGGACCACGCGAGACGCGTCGTCCAGCCACGCGTCCTGCGCCGCTCCCTCCGGCGCACGGCCACGCGCGAGACGATCATCGGCGGCAACAGGGCGACCTGGCAGGGTGGTTTAACCGGTGTCGGCGACGCCTGAAAACTGGCTCACGAACGGCGGATCAAAAGTGACCCACTCCGTGATCTTCTGACCGTTCTGGCTCTGACAGGGAGTCAGGAGGAGAGGGTGATCCGCGTGGAGGACTGGGCAGAGATCCGCAGGCTGCACCGCGCTGAGGGCATGCCGGTGCGGGCTGTCGCCCGGCACCTGGGTGGAGGGAGGACGCTCCGGACGCGGAGGCGATCAGGTCGACGGCCTCCTTGCACAGCCGTGTCGTATAGCCGCTCTGCGCCCGGATCCTGGCGCGGTCCGCCTGTGTGTACGGTTCGACGTTCTCGGCCGCGGCCTCGATCCGGGCGACGAACTCGCTGGTGAGCAGCTCGGCGCAGGAGATCTTCATCGCGGCCTCGGCAGCCTGCAGATGAGTGACGCCTGCCTCGTGCTGCCGCTCGTGGAAGGTGTATGTGATGCCCCGCTGGTGGATCCGCTCGGTGAACTCCGCGAGGGCCGCCCGGGCCAGGCCCAGCGCGTTCGGCGCCGTCCAGGCACAGAAGAGCATCAGAACCGGCATCCGGTAGAAGGAGTCGTCGGCGTTGGCCTTGGAGGGGAAGTCGCCGCCCAGCAAAGGCCCGACGGGCAGGACGCGGTGAGCGGGCACGAACACGTCCCGCGCGACGACGCTGTTGCTCCCGCTGCCCGCCAGCCCCGAGACGTACCAGTCGTCGAGGATCTCCAGATCGGACATCGGTACGGCGGTCCACAGCACCTCGGGCGGGCCGCCGGCGGACTCGACCCGGGCCGTCAGCAGGTGCCAGTCGGCGTTCTGGCAGCCGGTGGCGAAGGCCGACGTGCCATTGACGACATAGCCGCCGTCCGTCGCCACCGCGACCGCGTCCGGGATGAGCGTGCCGCCGACCCTGACGTCGGGGCCGGTGAAGATCTCGTCCTGGGCCTCGTCGGGGAAGAGCGCGGCGATGTAGGAACACCCGGCCTGGATCAGGGCCATGAAGGCGGTCGAACCGCATGCGGCGGCGATCTCGCTCACCACGTCGACCTGTGTGCTCAGCCGGCTCTGGTAACCGCCGTACCGGTGCGGGACGTTCATGCGGTACACCCCGGCGTCCGTCAGCGCGGACACGACCTCGGCAGTCACCCTTCTCTCCCGCTCGGTGCGTAACGCGTGCTCGCGAAGGAGGGGTTGTAGCGCCCGTACGCGTTCGACGAGGCCGGCATCGGACGGGGGTGCTGAGGACGGAGCCATGGACGACCTCCGGGCACGACGGGGTCCTCACCGTGCCGCGGATCGTCCGCAGTGTCAACGCCCGTGTTCAGGATGGAGAGTTGAGGGAGCGGTAGAAGTCGAGGTGGCTGCGGGCGGCGGCGTCCCAGGTGTGGAGGGCGGCGAGGGCACGCCCGGCGGATCGCCGGTCCGGGTCCTCCGTCGCGAGGGCGTCGCCGAGTTCGGTGGCAAGGTCCTCGGGCGTGGCGGCGAAGCGGGCCGCGGAGCCGAACACTTCACGCAGCACGGGCAGATCCCGTACGACCAGCGGGACCCCCGCCGCCAACGCCTCCATCGCGGCGAGACCGAAACCCTCCTTGAGGGAGGGGAAGGCGAACACGTCCGCCGCGGCCACCAGAGACGGCAGCTCGTCCTCTCCGACCGGCCCCAACACGACTGGTTCCACGGCGGGTTCAGCGGCCCGCGATTCCCAGCTCGCCCGGTAGTCGCGGTAGTCGAAGAGTGTCTCGCCGCCCGCGATGACCAGCCGGACGTCGGAACGGGCGGCGCGCAGGAGGGCGTGGGCCTCCAGCAGGTCCAGTGAGCCCTTGCCGGGTTCGATGCCGCCCACGGTGAGGATGTACGGGCCTTGGCGGGAGCGCCAATTCGCCTGCGCGGCAGGGTCGGTGGCGGCGAAGCGGTCGTATGCGACCCCGTTGGGAATGACCTGCGCGTCGATGCCCCAGCCGGCGGCCAGTTCGCACGCGAGGCCCCGGACACGCAGACGTGCGCGTACGGCTGGACGATCGTGCGTTCGTGGCAGGCGGCCAGTTCCGGGGTGGTGAAGTGGTCGAGGTGGTGAACCGTGCGAACGCAGCGGCCGGCCGCGTTGGCACTGATGCAGTCCTGGGCGTGGACGGCGTCGTACGGGGTGGGGTCGAAGGCGGTGCGGAGGGTGGCGATGGAGCGCAGGATGCGTGCGCCGACGGTCTCGTCGGGCGGGCCGTCGGGGAATGGCACGACCTGGAGTCGCACGGCCGGGTCCACGGGGCGGAAGTATCCGGAAACAGGAGCAGTCCGTGCCCGATCGGCCCCCGTCCCGCAGGCAGTACTGAGCCCGCTCACCAATTCCGCCGTCTTCCTGGTCATGACCGTCGAACCCGGCGGGGAGCCGGTGGTCCGGGAACTGCTGACCGACCTCGCCGGTCTAACCGTCAGGCCGCCAAGCAGTGGCTCGGGATGAGAGGCTGATCGAGTTCG
This sequence comes from Streptomyces sp. NPDC050263, assembly GCF_040655955.1. Taxonomy (NCBI): domain Bacteria; kingdom Bacillati; phylum Actinomycetota; class Actinomycetes; order Kitasatosporales; family Streptomycetaceae; genus Streptomyces; species Streptomyces sp. NPDC050263. The sequence continues at coordinate 53,749 of NZ_JBFAKW010000055.1, forward strand.
GCCTCCGTGTTCGCCGAAGAGTCTCGTCGAAGGATGAGGAGTGTTCGTGCTCGATCCGCAACCCGTCCCGCAGGCAGTTCTGAGCCCACTCACCAGCTCCGCCGTCTTTCTGGTCGTGACCATCGACCCCGGCGGGGAGCCGGTCGTGCGGGAACTGCTGACCGACCTGGCCGGCCTGGTGCGGTCCGTCGGCTTCCGGATCCCCGAAGGGGAGCTGACCTGTGTCACCGGCATCGGCTCCGACGCCTGGGACCGGCTGTTCACCGGTCCCAGACCGGCCGAGCTGCATCCCTTCCTGAAAGTGGCCGGCGCCCGGCACACCGCACCGGCCACCCCGGGGGACCTGCTCTTTCACATCAAGGCCCGGCAGCCGGACCTGTGCTTCGAGCTGGCCACGCATCTGATGGACCGGCTGCGCGGCGCGGTCACCGTCCGCGACGAGGTGTCCGGTTTCAAGTACTTCGACCAGCGCGATCTCCTCGGCTTCGTCGACGGCACCGAGAACCCCACCGGCCCCGCCGTGAACACCGCTGTGGTGATCGGTGCCGCCGATCCGGAGCAGGACCCGGACTTCACCGGCGGCAGCTACGTCGTAGTGCAGAAGTACCTGCACGACTTGGCCGGCTGGAACGCCCTGCCGGTCGAGGCGCAGGAACGAGCAGTCGGCCGCTGCAAACTCTCCGACATCGAACTGCCCGACGACCTCAAGCCCGCCAACTCGCACGTCGCGCTCACCAACATCACCGACCCCGACGGCACCGAACGGCAGATCCTGCGCGACAACATGCCCTTCGGCGCGCCCGGACGTGGCGAGTTCGGCACCTACTTCATCGGCTACTCCAGTACCCCGTCGGTCATAGAACGCATGCTGGAGAACATGTTCTTGGGCGATCCCCCGGGCAGCCACGACCGGCTGCTCGACTTCTCCACAGCAGTCACCGGCACCCTGTTCCACGTACCCACCGCCGACTTCCTCGACGACCTTCCCGCCGCCCCGGAGCGCGTGGTCTCAGTACGGGCCAGGGTGACCGGCTTGTCGTAGTCGTCGACGCCGCCGCGCTCGGGATCGGCGGTACGACACCCGGCGAACTGTGCCTGATCGTCGGGTCGTTCAGCATCAACCAGGTGGTCAGCGAGCAGCCCGTCGTCGATCCGCGCTGGCAGGTCCGTCACTTCGTCCGCCTGGGACAGTGGATGACGATGTCCACCTCGCCGGCGTCGGTGGTGAACCTGGAGTGGTTCCTGCGGGTCACGGGCGCGCCGAGCGAGCAGCGGGACGGAATCCACGAGGTGATCGGCCGCGAGGTCGAGGCGCACCTGGACGGTCCGTCTGAGGTGTTGTTCCATCCATTCGTCTACGGCTCCCCGCACCCGCATTCCACGTCCGGGACGTTCCTCGGGCTGCGCGGCTGGCACGGCCGCGGCCATCTGCTGCGGGCCCTGATGGAAGGCGTCGTCCTCAATCACCGCTGGCACGTCGACGCGCTCTGCTCGAAGCTGCCGATCAGCGGGGCGGCGGCCCGGCTGACCGGCGGCGCCGCGCACAGCGCGGTGTGGAGCCAGATGTTCGCCGACGCCCTGCGGCGGCCGGTCGTGGTGACCGACGTGCAGGAGAGTGCCGCCCGGGGAGCGGCCCTGCTCGCCGCCACCGCCGTAGGACTGCTCGACAGCGTGACGGACCCGCGCGCCGGCGCCGCCGCACTCAGACGCCATGAACCCCACCCGGCGCGGAGCCCGCGACGGTCACTGTGTCCCGCGATGCGGCCGGACGCTGGTTCGTCTCGATGCTCGTCGAGGACGCCGTCGCCTCCGCGCCCGCCACGGACGCGGCGGTCGGTGTCGACGCCGGGATCACGTCGCTGGTGACCCTGTCCAGCGGGGAGAAGGTCGCCAACCCGAAGCACGAGCGGCGTGACCGCGCCCGCCTGGCTCGCGCGCAGCGTGAGTTGTCGCGGAAGGCGGAGGGCTCGGCGAACCGGGAGAAAGCCCGGCGTCGTGTCGCTGGGGTCCACGCGCGGATCGCCGACCGGCGCCGGGACTTCCTGCACAAGCTGTCGACTCGGCTCGTCCGTGAGAACCAAACGGTCGTGATCGAGGACCTCACCGTCCGCAACCTGCTGAAGAACGGCAGGCTCGCGCGAGCGATCAGCGACGCGTCGTGGACGGAACTCCGGTCGATGCTGGAGTACAAGTGCGTCTGGTACGGGCGTGAACTCGTCGTGATCGACCGCTGGTTCCCCTCCAGCAAGCTGTGCGGGAACTGCGGCACGGTCCGCGGGAAGATGCCGCTGAACGTCCGCGAGTGGACGTGCTACAACTGCTGAACCGTGCACGACCGCGACGTCAACGCGGCACGCAACATCCTGGCCGCCGGGCTGGCGGCTTCTGCCTGTGGAGGCGGTGTAAGACCTCAACGGGAGTCCTCCCGGACGGGCGGTCGTCGGTGAAGCAGGAAACCCAGCGGGCGACCGCTGGAATCCCCCGCCTTTAGGCGGGGGAGGAAGTCAACACCTCAGTCTCTGCTACGGCTGCGTGCGTCTGACGCGACGTCCGCTGTGCATTCCCCCATTCCCTCCCTGGCACCCGCATCCCGATAGTCGGGCAACGAATTCACCGTCGGGCCCACCACAACAGTGCTGGGCATGAGATCGGCGCGGCGGTTGGGGGTACTTCGGGGTAGGGCCTCCAGGCTGCCCACTGATCTCGCCCCAGGCGAACTTCGGGCCGTGGACCACTGCGGCATCGCTTCAGGCTGTTTCTGCCATCGCCCGTCGTGCACCGCGGGATCCCACCGCACGGTCAGGATGCCCAGAGGCTTGCGCCTCACCTCAGGTTGCGCGCGATCGTGGGAGAGAGATCTGTTGACCCTGGCCCCCGATTCGAGCGACAGCCGTTCCTCTGAAGATGACTTCTTTTGACTGTGCACGTTCCGTGAACCCGCCGGCGGTCCGACTATTTTATGGGTCCGGCGAGGGCGTTCAGTTCGACCCGCGTGGCGAGCGGCCGGGCCTGGGCCGTCGGATACTGAGAGGTGAGAAGGCGGGGAGTCACATACGCCTCCTCGCTCGTCCCACCCTGCCAGGGGGTAACCATGCGCGACCATCACGGGAACGGCCATCACCACGATCACCCCAGCCCCGACGACCCGATCGGCACGACCGGCGGTCACGGAATGCTGGTGTTCGGTCACGAGGTGATCTACTTCTCACATCTGCCGATGTTCGGCGTACCGCACAACTACCAGGTGCTGCTCGAAGTGGGTCTGGACGAGGACGTGCGTGAGGTGCTTCGATTGCACCGCCACGTGTTCCGTGAGGAGCCGTACGACACGTTCGACCCCGTCCCCTTCCCGATGGCCGAGCTCGATCCGGCCGGAACCGGCCCGAGGCGAACCTCCATAACGGGAAACATCCTCTGCGGCCACTTCGAGCGCAGGGCGAAGGGTGAGCCGCCGCTCGCCCGGAACGTTGAAGTGCGCATCGAACGCTTCGTGCAGTTCACCCAGCTCGATGTGGACGCGCGTGCGACCGGCGACGGCACGCTGGAATACCTCTGCTTCGGACACGGCAACCAGCTGTACCTCGCGCACGCGATCAGCGGCTGGCCAAGCTTCGACCAGATTCTCGAGGTCCGCGCCGTCCCCGGTACGGCAACGAACCGTCTGGGTGAGCCGCTGCCGGATGACGCGACCACGATGGACAAGTTCTTCAGGGAACACTTCACCACAGCCAACCGGATCGACATCGGCGGGCGGAGTGATGACCTGGACCACCGGCTGGCTTCTCGGGAGGTGGCCGACGGATCGTTGTTCGCCACGTCTCCGCCCAGCGGTTTCCACGGCTTCAACGTTCAGCTCGAAGCTGAGCGGGAGGTGTATCTCGAAGTCCGCGAACTGGCGGGCCCGATGCCCTGAGACGGTGTCCTACGTGGTGAGGCGGAGGAGGCTTGGGACTGCTGCACGGTGTGGTGACATCTGATCTGGCTTGCCCGTGGGGTGGCCTGGAAGGATGCTGCTGTGCCTGTCCCGTATGCCCAAGAGTTCCGTGACGACGTCGAGCGTGTGGCGCGCAACCGGGAGAAGGGCGTCACCCATGCGCAGATCGCGAAGGACTTCGGCGTCCATGAGATGACGCTGTCGAAGTGGCTGCGCCAGGCTGCCGTGGAGGACGGTGAGGAGCCTGGTCTCACGAGGTCCGAGTCCGCGGAGAACCGCGAGTTGAAGAAGTGGATCAGGCAGCTGGAGCAGGCGAACGAGATCCTGCGTCGGGCTGCGGTGTATCTGTCGCAGGCGAACCTGCCGGGGAAAGGCTCGACCCGCTCGTGAGAGAGCTCGCCGCAGACAGGATTCCGGTCGTGGTCGCGTGCCGGGTACCGGGACTTGCTCGTCAGCACTGCTACCGGTGGCTTCGCCGACCGGTGACCGAGGCACACCGGGCGAACGCGCTGTTCGACGCCCATCGCGACGATCCCGAGTTCGGCTGCCGGTTCCTCGCCGGGGAAGCCGAGACGGCCGGCGAGCGAATGAGTGAACGGACCGCGTGGCGTATCTGCCGGGACAACGCCTGGTGGTCAGCGTTCGGGAAGAAGCGGTCGAAGGCAGCAAGAAGCCCCGGCCACCGGTGCACGACGATCTCGTTCAGCGGAACTTCACTGCCGGCGCGGTGAACGAGCTGTGGCTGACCGACAGGACGGTGTGGAGCGGAGGCCGGGACCGGTGGTCCCGGCCTCCGTGCTGTCGGTGTAGGCGATGTGGGGGGGGCCTCGGCCCGTCAACTCGCATACCGCAAAGTCCCCAATAGTGAGTGTGAATTACAAAAGACATTGTGACTTCTTAAGTTGACTAGGTGGGTTCAGTTATGATGGTGGCTAGTTGAGTGCCGTGGGAGGGTGAGTGAGTCAGTCGCCAGAGGATGAGAGCGCGATCAACGCGACCGCGGCGCGGAACAAGCTGTACGCGCTGGTGAAGCTCGCCGAAGAGGAGGGGCGCACCACGGTGATCACCAAGCACAAGGTGCGCGCTCTACTGGCGCCGCTGGACCGGTTCCCGGCAGCCCGGAAAACCGATGCCTTCCCGGCCCACGTTCTGAGCGCGGCGCAGAAGGACTTCGGTGACCTCGTCACGCTGGCGGCCCAGGGCCAACCGCAGGTGCTCCTGCGGAACACTACGCCGGTCGCGGTACTGCTCCCCGCCGACCCCGCTTCACGTGCCCTCTCGACCGACACGGCCGCGCACCTCGGTGCGGCGACCGCAGGAGGTGCGGTGAACAGCCAAGGCAACCAGGACCGCGGCAGCGCGCCGCGCAGGCTCGCCACGCTGCGCGACGCCATCGGTTCCGTACTCACCGACGGCCCGGTCGGCGGCCCCACGTTCGGGCTGCCCGGTCTGGACGCGGCGGTGGGCGGTCTGCAGCCGGGCCGTCTGACGCTCGTGGCGGCCGCCCTGAACGTCGGCGGAAGCCTGCTGGGTCTTGCCGCCGCACGGCAGACCGCGCTCGTCGACCGCCGCACGGTCCTGTACGCGGCGTCGGGACCGAACAGGGACGACATCTTCCGCCGGATCATCTCCGCCGAGACCGGAGGCGATTACGCGCGCCTGAAGCAGGGCCGCCTCACCGAGCACGAGCAGCAGGTCGCCCGGCAGTTGGTCCAGGCAGGCGACGTGCTGCTCATCGATGACGGCGCCAACCTGAGGGCCGAGGACATCGCGGAAACCGCGCCGCACATGGAGGGCCTGGTCCTGGTGGTCGTGGACCGTCTCCAGGCCGCGCACAACACGCCCGCCTGCCGCTGTCCGGGGACCGTCTTCCGGATGCCTCCCAGGTCCTGGCCAGCCTCGCGCGCACCATGCACGTACCGGTGCTCGCCGTCGTGGACACCGACGATCCCGCGCTCCTGGGCCTCCTGGACGCCGACGTCCTGGTGACCCTCACAGCGACCGCGGACCCGGGCAAGGTCCAAGTGACGGTCACGGAACGCGACTTCGGCGCGATCGGCTCGGTGTACCTGCATCCCGACCTGCTCCACGCCCGCTTCCTCGACCGACCCCGCCGCGCTTCCCTACACGTCCGGCGGACACCAGGGGATCCCCGCCGCGCTCACCCACGAACCGGCGGCATGGCGGACCGCGGTCGCGGGCGGTGACCAGGAAGCCTGAAGGAGATCCTGCCGTCGCTGCTCCAGGCCGCCGCAGCGGTAACGGAGATGCCGCACACACATGAGGGGCACCGCCTCTCCGCCGCGCTGCGCCCCTACGGCACGCCCGCGTCCGCCACCGCGGCCGACACCACCGGAAGCGCCGGTCGGGCCACCGCTGCCGGTGCTCCCGTCCAGGCCCCGGACGACAGCGGACAGGCACAGGACGATGCAGCGGAGAACGAGGAAGACGACGAGGAGGTTCTGGAAGCCGGGGGATGAGGAGGACGAGCCCGAGGCAGTGCCCTTCCCTGCGCTCGTGCTCCTCAAGGGCGCGGTCGACCGCTCGAATACGCACCCGATCAAGGTCATCCGTACTGCGGAGCGGGAGAGCGGCCCGTGGCCGCTGATCAGTGAGGACATGGACGGCGAGCCCGGCTGGGTCGACCCCGACGTCACCTCACCTGCGTTCCCCACATCAACGCGAACGGCAAGCGTGTCCGGCGCGACCGGCTCGACGTGCCCTCTGCCGTCTTCGGCGACGGCGTGATCTGCTTGATCGACCGCAACGGCAGCTCCCCCTCCGCCTGTTCGGCCGTGCCCCTCGCCCCGAACAAGCTCCTGCACACCGGCCCGCTCGACGCGTACGACAAGGCCGGAGCCGGCGTCTATCTCATCGACATCCCTGTGCGAGACCGCGGAGACTGGCACGCGGCTGCACAGCGCAATCTGTTCGACCGCATGATCGGGCCGCTTTACTACTGCCTCAAGACGGGCGAACTGTTCGACGAGTACCGGGCATTTCCCTCCGAACTAGTGCCGCGGCAGGCAACGTTTGCCCGTCAAGGAGCGGCGTCCGGTGCGTGCTCTCGGTGTGCCGGCCGGAAGTCCTCGTACTGGACGTACT